>NZ_JBEYYW010000010.1:0-255276 GCF_040645695.1 Streptomyces sp. NPDC046712
CACCCAGGCCTCCGTCGTGCTGTCCTTGATGGTCTTCGCGATGGGCGTCGGCTCGCTGCTCGCCAAACGGCTGCGCTGCCGTGCCGCCGTCGGCTCGCGGCAGACCGCAACTCCACCACGAACTCATGGCACGAGGCGTAACGGTCCTGAGGGGATTTGGCCAGCGCCTAGCCATCACAGCATCGACCCAAGGCCCGATGGCCGGGGATGCCTGGCCCCGGGACTGCCCGACACGCCGCTGAAGCCGCGGGGGAGAGTGCGCTGAGCAGGGGGGATGCGCCGAGCTCGCGCGGTCGCTGACGATGCCGGAGGGGGACCTCCTCCTTGCGGGGGCGTTTTGGTTGTTCGGCACGCAACGACCTCGGACACTGGCGTACTTGTCTCCGCAGACACCCCTCGGAGGGGACCCTCTAGGATGTCGGCCGCGCGTCGATGTCACATCTCGTTGACGTCGCGCGCGGTCGTGCCTCATGTGCAGTCTCGCGTCGGTGAGCCGTGCGGCTGGATGTGTCGGGGTAGGTGTTCCTGCGGGGGAGAGCTTCGGTGTTCGGAATCATCAGGCCATGCCGTCATCGTCTGGGCGAGGGCTTGCGTACCGAGTGGATGGCGCATCTGTGTGGGCTGTGCCTGGCGTTGCGCAGCGAGTACGGGCAGTTCGCGAGGGTGGCCACCAACTACGACGGCCTGATCATCTCGGTGCTGACCGAAGCGCAGTCGGAGCGTACCGGGGACTGGCGGCGAGCCGCCGGTCCGTGCCCGCTGCGCGGGATGCGGTCGGCGGACGTGGCGCAGGGTGAGGGTGCGCGGCTGGCGGCGACGGTGTCGCTGGTGCTGGCCTCGGCGAAGATACGTGACCATGTGGCCGACGGCGACAGCCTGTTGGGGCGCCGCCCGGTGAGGCCGGCGGCACGCCGGATCGCCCGCGGCTGGGATCGTGCGGGCGCCGCGGGCGGCGAACGACTCGGCTTCGACACCGCGGTGCTGCTCGGGGCGGTCGAGCGCCAGCCGGAGGTCGAGCGGTCGACCGGCCCCGGTGGTTCGCTGCTGACGGTCACGGAGCCCACGGAGACGGCAACCGCAGCCGCCTTCGCGTACACCGCAGTACTCACGGACCGCCCGGCCAACGCCGAACCGCTGGCGGAGGCCGGCCGTCTGTTCGGTCGACTGGCGCATCTGCTGGACGCGGTGGAGGACCTGGACTCGGACGAGGCGTCCGGCGCGTGGAACCCGATCGCCGTGACCGGCGCGGACCGCGCCGAGGTGCGCCGGCTCTGCGACGACGCCGTCCATGGCATCCGACTCGCCCTGTCCGAGGCCGTGTTCGTCGACGGACGGCTGGTGGGGGCGCTTCTGGGCGACGAGTTGGAGCGTGCCGTCGATCGAGCCTTCGACCCTCGGCATCGTCACCATCAGCACCGCCGCCAGGCGCGGGGCCCGCGCATGCTGCCCTGGCTGGGACGCCGTACGGCGACGGAAACGCCCTCGGAGAGCGGCACGGGCACGGCGTGCGGCGTCGGCGTGCTCGCGGGCGCGGCCCCGGCGGACGGGCCGATGGCGTCGAACCGGCCGCCGGAGGGGCAGTGCCGGCGGTGTCGTGAGTGGCGCCGGCTGTGCGGCGATTGCAGGTTGTGCTTCAACTGCTGCCGCTGCAACGAGGACGCCGGTCAGGACGACAGCGAGCCCTTCCAGTTCGGCGACGGCAACCGCAGCGGCGGCTCGAGCCGGGACGGTTCCGGGGGTGACGGCTGGTTCGGTGGTTCGGGAGGCGGCAACTCCGGCGGCTCCACCGGCGGTTCGGGCGGCGGTCATGGCTCCGGTGGCTCTGGTGGCTCTGGTGGCTCTGGTGGTTCCGGCGGTGGTTCGGGTGACGGCTGCGGCGGTGGCTGCTGCAACCCGTGCAAGTGCTGCTGCGACTGCTGCGACTGAACGACGGACATGCCGGGCGCGTCCCCCGGCGGTGAACCGGGTGCGGGAGCTTCTCGTCACAGTGCGTGTCGACGACGGCCACCTGGCCCCGGTTGAGAAATCGGTACGGAATCCCTGCCGACACCCACATCGTCTTCCCGGTCGCGGACCACGTCCTTGATGGCTGCCAGGAACTCGTCCCGGCAGCCGGAGACGGCCTGCACGGACACGGTCAGCGCGATCACGCGGGATGCTCCTGTCGCACGGCGGGGAAGCGGGGGACGGCCGGCGGTACGCCGGTGTCGTCGGCGATCTTCGCCGACGAGGCCCAGGTGGGCTCGACGACCGTGATTCCTTCCGGGCGCAGCCGCTCGGCGGTATGCGCCTCCGGCTCACCGGGGACGAAGATCTCGGCCGTGCCCGGGGCGGCGGGGGTGGAGTTGGATTCCTCGATCAGGGCTTCCATCCGCGGGCGAACCTGCTGGTAGCCCGGGCCGTGCCCCTCCTCATCACTGTCCTGCTCATCGCGAGGATACCCAGGGGGGTATTTGACTTCGCTCCATACGTCGCCTTACGGTCGATGCGTAAATACCCCAGGGGGTATCGAGAGCGAGGGATACCTCGATGCGTGACGTAGGTCTGGACGACTTCGCGGCGGAGATCGCGCACGTCGCGTTCGTCGTGGGCGTTCGCGAGTCCGACGAGTGCATGGCGGGCCATGTACCGGGCGCGCGCAGCGTGCCGCTGTCCGAGCTCGGCGCCGTGGTCAGTGACCTGCCGGGCGGCCGGCCGCTGGTGAGTGGCACGGCTGTTCTCACCGCCTGAACGCTCGGGCCGTCCACCCGCCCGGAACCCGTCACGCCGGGCGGGCAATCGCTCTGCCTGCCCGCACCCGCCTCCGGGGTGCGTGTTTCCTCATGAAGGGATTGCCGTGTTCTTCACCCAGTACTACCTCGACTGCCTCTCTCAGGCGTCGTACATGATCGCCGATGAGAAGACCGGCCTGGCCGTCGTCGTCGACCCGCGCCGGGACGTCTCCGAGTACCTGGCCGACGCCCGGGCACACGGCTTCACCGTGGTCGGCGTCATCAACACCCACTTCCACGCCGACTTCGTCGCCGGGCACCTGGAGATGGCGGACGCGACCGGGGCCTGGATCGGCTACGGCTGGCGGGCCGAGACCGAGTACCCGATCCGCAAGCTCGCCGAGGGCGAGCGGATCTCTCTCGGCGACGTCACCCTGGAGGTCATGGAGACGCCGGGGCACACCCCGGAGTCGATCAGCGTGCTCGTGTACGAGCACGCCGAAGACCCCGTTCCGTACGGCGTGCTTACCGGCGACGCGCTGTTCATCGGCGACGTCGGCCGTCCCGACCTGCTCGCCTCGGTGGGCGTGACCGCCGAGGACCTCGGCGCGATGCTCCACGACAGCGTGCAGAGCAAGCTGATGGGCCTGCCCGACGAGGTCCGGGTCTTCCCCGCCCACGGCGCCGGCTCCGCCTGCGGCAAGAACCTGTCGACGGCGAAGCAGTCGACCATCGGGGAGCAGCGGGCCACCAACTACGCGTGCGCGCCGATGGGCCGGGAGGAGTTCGTCGCGCTCGTCACCGCCGGCCAGGCCGCCGCACCCGGCTACTTCGCCCACGACGCGGAGCTGAACCGCAAGGACCGGATCCGCTACGACGCTTCCGCAGCCCCCAGGCCGCTGGCGCTCGCCGAGTTCGCCGCGCTGCGGGAGGCGGGGGCGGTCGTCGTGGACGCCCGCTCCCCGCAAGAGTTCGCGGCCGGGCACGTGCGCGGGGCGGTGAACGTGCCCGCCGACGGGCGGTTCGCCGAGCAGGCCGGAACCGTGCTCGACCCGGCCGACGCATTGGTCGTCGTGGCTCCGCAGAACCGAGAGGAGGAGGTCGTCACCCGGCTCGCCCGGATCGGCTTCGACCGGGCGGTGGGCTACCTGCGCAACCCCGAGCACGCCCTGGAGGAACTGGCGGGAGCGCTCTTCCCCGCCCGCCGGGTCACCGCCGCGCAGCTTCGTGCCGCCCTGGCGGAGGACAACCCTCCCGTCGTCGTCGACGTCCGCACCTGCGGCGAACGCGAGGCGAACGGCTACATCGAGTGCGCCCTGCACATCCCGCTCAGCGAGCTCCCGCGCCGCACCGAGGAACTCCCCGCCGACCGGCCACTGGTCGTGCACTGCGCGGGCGGCCACCGCTCCTCCGTCGCGGCGAGTCTGCTGCGCCACCGCGGCTTCGAGGACGTCTCCGACCTCCTCGGCGGACACGCCGCCTGGGCACTCGCGGCGGAGCCGGCCGGCGCGACCGTGCCTGCCGGCCCCTGACCGGCGCTCCCCCCGCGTCCCCCGTCCTCGTCGACCACATGGGCCCCGCACGCCCTCCCGTATACCCCCCTGGGTATTTTCTTCGCAATGGAGCCACCATGAGCACCACCCCCACGCCCTCCATCACCCCTGCCGGGCTGCACCGGCTCGTCCAGGAAGGGCGCGCGCCGCGCCTGCTCGACGTGCGCACCCCCGGAGAGTTCCGCACGGCACACATCCCGGGCTCGTACAACGTGCCCCTCGACACCCTGCGCGAGCACCGGGCCGAGCTCCTCGCCCACCTCGACGAGGACGTCGTGCTCGTCTGCCGCTCCGGGACCCGTGCCGCCCAGGCCGAGCAGGCCCTGACCGAGGCCGGCCTGCCGAACCTCCGCGTTCTGGAAGGCGGCATCGTCGCCTGGGACTCGGCCGGCGCGCCCGTGAACCGCGGCCCCGAACGCTGGGACATGGAGCGCCAGGTCCGGCTCGTCGCGGGCTCCCTCGTCCTGGCCACCGGTCTCGCCGGCGTGTTCGTGCCCGGCGCGCACCTGATCGGCACCGCGGTCGGCGCCGGGCTGACCTACGCGGCCGTCAGCAACACCTGCGCGATGGGCGTCCTGCTCTCCAAGCTCCCCTATAACCGGGGTCCGCGTTCCGACATTCGCACGGTGATCGCGGAGCTGCGGAGCACGTCGTGACCGCGCTCATCGTCGCCGCCTCCCTGCTCGTCGGCGTCAGCCTCGGCCTGCTGGGCGGCGGCGGTTCGATCCTCACGGTTCCGATCCTGGTCTACCTGGCCGGTCAGGACACCAAGGAGGCGATCGCCATCTCGCTGTTCGTGGTGGGCGTCACGAGCCTGGCCGCACTGGTGCCCCACGCGCGGGCCCGCAGGGTCCGCCGGCGGACCGGACTGTTCTTCGGAGCGTTCAGCATGGCCGGCGCGTACGGGGGAGGCCGACTCGCCGAGTACGTGCCCGGCACGGTGCTGCTCGCCGCCTTCGCGCTCATGATGCTCGCCACCGCGGCGGTGATGATCCGGCGGCCCCGGGGCGACCGCGAGCGGCCGCGGCCCGCGTACGGCGAGCTGAGGCTCGGGTACGTCGCGGTGGGGGGTCTCGTCGTCGGCGCGGTGACCGGACTCGTGGGCTCGGGCGGAGGCTTCCTCGTCGTCCCGGCCCTGGCGATCCTCGGCGGACTGCCGATGGGCGTCGCGGTCGGCACCTCCCTGCTCGTCATCGCGATGAACTCCTTCGCCGGACTCGCCGGGCATCTCTCGGGCGTGACGATCGACTGGCGCCTCGCCCTGACCGTGACGGTCGCCGCGGTGGCGGGCAGTCTCATCGGCGGCCGGCTCGCGGGCCGCATCCCGCAAGGCGCGCTGAGGACCGCCTTCGGCTGGTTCGTCGTCGTCATGGGCGTCTTCGTACTCGCGCAACAACTCGACACCGCCGTGTGGATCCACCCGGCCACGTGGGCGGCCCTCGGGGCCGCACTGACCGCCGCGGTCGCCGTCCGGCTGTGGAGGGCTTCGCGGCGGCAACCCGCTCTCGCGGCGCAGCGGCGTTCCGCACCATAGAAGGGTACGAAGAGAACTCTGTCACCCTCTGATTGATACCCGAGGGGGTATTCTTGGCGGTTGGTTAAGGAGGATCTCCATGCAGGTGGACGAAGAATCGGTACGGCCAGTCCTCAACCGCCTCCGGCGCGCTCAGGGGCAGTTGGCGGCTGTGATCGCCATGGTGGAGGCGGGCCGCGACTGCAAGGACGTCGTGACCCAGCTGGCCGCGGTCTCCCGCGCCCTGGACCGCGCAGGGTTCAAGATCGTGGCGAGCGGAATGCGGCAGTGCCTCGCCGAAGACTCCGACGAACCGCCCATGTCGCAGGACGAGCTGGAGAAGCTCTTCCTCGCCCTCGCCTGACCCCTTCGCCCGGCCGACACGCGAAGTTGAGGAATGCGCCCGGGGCCCACCAGGTCGGCCGGTCGGCCTGGCCCCGGGCGCTGTGCGCGACGACCCGATCTGCGGTGGCGCCCGTCACGCCTCCGCGGCAGCGTCTCGGTCAGCCGCCGCCCCGCAGCACGCGCGACAGGCCGAGCGCCGCGGTTCGCACGGCCGGGGCCAGTTGGGCGGGGCGGAAGCGCTCGCGCGGTACGGCGACCGACAGGGCGGCGACCGTGGTGCCGCCGGCGAAGACGGGGGCCGCGATGCAGCTCACGCCGAGGACTGCCTCCTGCTCCTCGTAGGCAAGACCTGAGACCCGGATCTTCTCCAGGGCCATGCTCAGGCGCGCCGGGTCGGTGATCGAGTGGGCGGTGAGGCTGGGCAGCGGCCGGGACAGCAGCTCCTCGGTCAGCTCGTCGCCGGAGAAGGCCAGCAGGGCCTTCCCGACACCCGTACAGCTGAGCGGCAGGCTGCCACCGATGCGGGAGGGCAGCTGCAGGGCCTCGTGACCATGGATGCGTTCGAGGTAGACCACCTCCAGCCCCTCGCGGATGCCCAGATGGACAGTTTCGCGGGTGGCCTCGAACAGGTCCTGCAGGAAGGGCAGGGCCGTCTCCCGAAGGTCGAGGCGGTGCGGGACGAGCGAGCCCAGCTCGAAGAGCTTCGCGCCGAGCCGGTATTGGGGGCCCGAGCGCTCCAGCCAGCCCAGACCCACCAGATCCGCCGCCAGCCGGTGCACCGTCGGCTTCGGCAGGCCGGTGCGCTCCGAAAGTTCCGACAGGCGGTACGGTCCGCCGCTCGGGCTGAAGCTTTCGAGGATGAGCGCCGCCTTCTCCAGCATGCTGCCACCCGCATTGTTCCGTGTCACGGAACAATGTTTGTCCCTTCGGGAAGGCCATGTCTATATCGGAGTCAACCCGCTGCTCCTTCCTCCCTGGAGGCATCCGTGTCGACCGACCCCGGCCCCGACCCCGGCCCCGACGCCGACCCCGAGGGCGTCCGCCCGGACGCGGTACCACCGGCCGTGGTCAAGGCCGCCGACCTGCTGGCGGAGGCCGCCCGTACCGGCGCCGCCTGCCGACCGGTGCGCGAGCTGTTCGACGAGGGCGGTGATCTCAAGACCGCATACGCCGTGCAGCAGCTGAACGTCCGGCGCGGACTGGACGCGGCCCGCCGGATCGTCGGCCGCAAGATCGGCCTGACCTCCGCAGCCGTCCAGCGCCAACTCGGTGTCGACCAGCCCGACTTCGGCGCGCTCTTCGCGGACATGGCCGTCCCGGACGGCGGCGAGGTGCCCGCCGGTGGACTGCTCCAGCCGAAGGTGGAGGCCGAGGTCGCCCTGGTCCTCGGCCACGATCTGCCGCATCGCGCGTGCACGGTCGTCGACGTGCTGCGCGCGGTCGACTTCGCGCTGCCCGCACTGGAGATTGTCGACAGCCGCATCGCCGGCTGGGACATCTCCCTCGTCGACACCGTCGCCGACAACGCCTCCTGCGGCCTGTACGTCCTCGGAGCAACCCCGGTACCTCTCACCGCCGTCGACCTGCGTGCCGTGACGATGACCATGACCCGCAACGGCGAGACCGTCTCCGAGGGAACGGGCGCCGACTGCCTCGGCAGCCCGCTCAACGCGGCCGCCTGGCTGGCCTCGGCGCTCGCAGAGCGTGGCGACCCGCTGCGCGCCGGTGATCTCGTACTGACCGGGGCCCTGGGCCCGATGGCCCCCGCCGCCCCCGGCGACGTGTTCGAGGCCCACATCCTGGACCTGGGCTCCGTACGGGTCCGGTTCGCACCGGAAGGAGACCAGCAGTGAGCAGCAGGACCAAGGTGGCCGTCATCGGCTCCGGCAACATCGGCACCGACCTCATGATCAAGATCCTGCGACTGTCGGACAGCCTGGAGATCGCCGCGATGGCCGGCATCGACCCGGACTCCGACGGCCTGGCACGCGCCCGCCGCCTGAACGTCGCCACCACCCACGAAGGCGTCGAAGGACTCACCAGGCTGGACGAGTTCGCCGACATCGAGATCGTCTTCGACGCGACCTCGGCCGGCGCCCATCGCCACCACGACGAGGTGCTGCGCCCGCTGGGCCGCACCCTCGTCGACCTCACTCCGGCGGCCATCGGCCCGTACGTCGTGCCGCCGGTCAACGGCGACGCCCATCTCGACGCCCCGAACGTCAACATGGTCACCTGCGGCGGCCAGGCCACGATCCCGATCGTCGCCGCGATCAACTCCGTCACACCGGTGCACTACGGCGAGATCGTCGCCTCCATCGCCTCCCGCTCCGCCGGGCCCGGCACCCGCGCCAACATCGACGAGTTCACCGAGACGACCTCGTCCGCCATCGAGCGGGTCGGTGGCGCGGCCCGCGGCAAGGCGATCATCGTCCTCAACCCGGCCGAACCGCCGCTGATCATGCGGGACACCGTGCACTGCCTGGTCTCCGACTGCGCCCCCGAGGCGGTCACCGCGTCCATCGAGGAGATGGTCGGCCGCGTCCAGGCGTACGTACCGGGCTACCGCCTCAAGCAGAAGGTGCAGTACGAGAAGGTGGCGTCCGACGACCCCCTGCGCGCACTCGCCTCGGGCGCGGACGAGGCCCTCAAGATTTCCGTCTTCCTGGAGGTGGAGGGCGCCGCACACTACCTCCCCGCCTACGCCGGAAACCTCGACATCATGACCTCGGCCGCACTGCGCACCGCGGAGCGCATGGCCGCCCACCGCACCACAGAGAGGGCCGTGCGATGACCCGCCTGTACGTTCAGGACGTCACCTTGCGAGACGGCATGCACGCCGTCCGCCACCGCTACACCGTCACCCAGGCACGTGCCATCGCCGCCGCCCTGGACGCCGCCGGAGTGGCCGCCATCGAGATCGCCCACGGCGACGGACTGGCCGGCTCCAGCATCAACTACGGCGTCGGCGCCCACACCGACTGGGAGTGGATCGAAGCCGTCACGGACGTCACCGTCAACGCCGTACCGACCACGCTCCTCCTCCCCGGCATCGGCACGCTGCACGACCTCAAGCAGGCACACGCGTTGGGAATCCGCTCGGTGCGCGTCGCCACCCATTGCACAGAGGCCGACATCTCCGCCCAGCACATCTCCGCCGCCCGTGAACTGGGCATGGACGTCGCCGGCTTCCTGATGATGTCCCACATGGCCGAACCGGCCGAACTCGCCCGCCAGGCCAAGCTCATGGAGTCCTACGGCGCCTCCTGCGTCTACGTCACCGACTCCGGCGGCCGCCTCACCATGGACGACGTCGGTGAACGCTTCCGCGCCTACCGCGACGTACTGAACCCGGAAACGGAGATGGGCATCCACGCCCATCACAACCTCGCCCTCGGCGTCGCCAACAGCGTCGTCGCCGTCGAGCACGGTGCCGTACGCGTCGACGCGTCCCTCGCGGGGCAGGGCGCGGGGGCCGGGAACTGCCCGCTGGAGGCGTTCATCGCCGTCGCCGACCTGAGCGGCTGGGACCACGGCTGCGACCTGTTCCCGCTCATGGACGCCGCCGACGATCTCGTACGACCGCTCCAGGACCGCGAGGTACGCGTCGACCGCGAGACCCTCAGCCTCGGCCATGCCGGCGTGTACTCCAGCTTCCTGCGCCATGCCGAGACCGCCGCCGCCCGGTACGGCCTCGACACGCGCAGCATCCTGGTCGAGGTCGGCCGGCGCCGCATGGTGGGTGGCCAGGAGGACATGATCACCGACATCGCCCTGGACCTGGTCGCCCGCGCCGAGAGCACGTTCTGAAGGCGCCCGTGCGGTGGGTCATTCGTGGGGTGAGATCTGCGGATCTGCGGAACCGTCTCCGGAGCGACGCCGTCGAGCACGACGTGAGCCGAATCCGGTCCGGACGGTGCTCCCGCGCGATCGGGGACTCCTGTTAAAGGGAGATCAGCTCCGGCAGTCCGGCAGAAGGGAATGCGTCGGATTCGCTCAGCTCGGCCCAGACCGTTTTGCCGTGCCGAGAGTGGCGCGTTCCCCAGCGTCCGGCGAGCTGGGCCACCAGGAGCAGGCCGCGGCCACCCTCCTCGAAGACACGGGCCCGGCGCAGGTGCGGGGTGGTGCTGCTGCCGTCGGAGACCTCGCAGATGAGGCTGTGGTCGTGGATCAAGCGCAAACGGATGGGGGGCCGGCCGTAGCGGATGGCGTTGGTTACCAGTTCACTGACCACCAGTTCCGCGGTGAACTCGAGTTGCTCGACGCCCCACGCGGCGAGCTGCCGGGAGACGTTCGACCGGGCTCCGGCGACGGCGGCGGGGTCCGCGTCCAGGTCCCAGGTGGCGACCTGGGAGGCTCCGAGGGCGTGGGTGCGGGCCAGGAGCAGCGCGACGTCGTCCTCCGGGCGGGTCGGCAGCATGGCCTCCAGCACCTTGTCGCAGGTGACCTCCAGGGAGGGATCTGACTGGGCGAGGGCGTGTCGCAGCGCGGCAAGGCCGCTGTCGATGCCGCAGTCCCGGGTTTCGATCAGCCCGTCGGTGTAAAAGGCGATCACGCTGCCTTCGGGCAGCTCGAAGTCCGCCGCCTCGAACGGCAGACCTCCCAGACCCAGTGGTGGGCCGGGCGGCAGGTCGAGGAGTTCGACGGACCCGTCCGGGGTCACCACGGCGGGAAGGACATGCCCCGCGCGCGCCATGGTGCAGTGGGTGGAGACGGGGTCGTAGACCGCGTACAGGCAGGTTGCGCCGATGTCGCCGCCGGCTTCCTCGTCCGGGTCCCTGCCCGGGTCGGTGGAGGCTTCGGCGGACAGACGGATGACGACATCGTCCAGGTGCGTGAGGAGCTCGTCGGGCGGCAGGTCGATGTCGGCCAGCGTTCGGACCGCCGTCCGCAGGCGGCCCATGGTGGCGGCGGCATGGATGCCGTGGCCGACCACGTCCCCCACCACGAGGGCGACACGGGCTCCGGACAGCGGGATCACGTCGTACCAGTCGCCCCCCACGCCTTCCTCACCGCCGGCCGGCAGGTAGCGACAGGCGACGTCCATGGCGGACTGTCGCGGCGTGTGCCGCGGGAGCAGGCTGCGTTGCAGGGTGAGAGAGGTGGCGCGCGCGTGCGTGTAGCGGCGGGCGTTGTCGACGGCCACCGCGGCCCTGGCGGCGATCTCCTGGGCGAGGAGCAGATCCTCGTCGTCGAAGAGGTCGGGGGTGCTGTGACGGAAGAACTGCGCGACACCCAGCGTCGTGTCCCGGGCGCGGAGCGGCACCACCAGCATCGAGTGGAAGCGGTCGTCACCGATGGCGAGGTCGGTACGAGGTGCCGCCGTACCGGCGGAGGGGCCGGAGCCGTCGAGGTGGTGCCGGGAGGGCTGCCCGGTGGCCAGGGCGCGGGCCGGCGGCGATCCGTCCTGATAGGTGTGGAGCTGCTCCGGTCGGACCGTCGGCTCCGGGGTGTCGTCCCCTATTGACCGCAGGGCGACCCGGCGCAGTTCGAGCGGGCCGACCGCCGGTGTGTCGTGTCCGTGGAACTCGGAGTCGAGCAGGTCGACGGTGACGAGGTCGGCGAAATGCTCGACGGCGACGTCCGCCAGTTCCTGGGTGGTGCGGGCGATGTCCAATGTGGTCCCGATACGCATGCCCGCTTCGCTCACCGTGGCCAGCCGCCACTGGAGTCGAAGATCCCGTTCCTCCTGGAACGCCATGACGCCCCGCTCGGACGTGCGGTCCACGTACCCCGTCATCAGTGCGACCAGCCTGCGCGATGCCGCTCCGATCAGCTCGGCATCGTTCGTCAGCCGGGGCATCTCTTCGAGCATTCGGTCGAGAATGACCCCCTGTCCGAGCCGGAAGGCCCGCAGCATCGCGGTGACCGGTGCGCCGTGGCGCGCCAGCAGACGTGCGCGCTCGATGTCGGCGGCCGGAGGTTCGACGTCTCTCGGTTCGATTCCTTGCTCGAGGCCGAACAGAGCGGTGAGCACGTGGTCGGCGACGTTCTCCCTCGCCATGACGGTCGGGCCTTGCCAGAGCTCGGGGACGTCACGACGCAGGCGCTGCTCCACTTCATGGACCAGTCGGTCCGCACTCAGACTGAGCTCCCGGGCCGCACGGGCCACGAGGCTGTTCGCGGTGTCCACCATTAAGACGTTACGCCGCGTACCCGCCTGCCCATCGTCAGGAGGGGCTCGGTCCACCCCGGCGGCCAGGGGCCGCGGCAGGCCGGAAACAGGGCGGGCGAGGGGGTGGTCACGGCTGTATGCGGTGCTGCATACTCGACTGTATGGCAGACACCTCCGTCAGGATCGACGACACGACACGTGACCGGCTCAAGGCCCTCGCCGACGACGCCGGTCTGTCCCTGAAGGATTACCTGGCGCGGGTGGCCACGGAGAAGGAGCACGACAAGCTCCTGGAAACGGCCACCGCCGCGTTCCGCCGCGCCACGAGTGCCCCGGGCGTCATGGACCGGTTCGACGCCGACTTCGGCGGACTCCCGTCGGTGTCCAAGCGCGAGACGTCGCGGGCGGCCTGAACCGGTGAGACTGCTTGTCGACCACCGATGGCTGCTGGACCGTCAAGAGGACATCCTCCGCGGTGACCTCACCGTCACCGACTTCTCCGTCCTGGTCGGCATGGCCGTCCGCCACCGGGTGAACACCCCGCATCTCGACCAAGCCGACCCGGACGCCTTCTGGCGCGCCGCGGTGTTCCTGGAGGAGTGCGTGCTCCTGCGCCCGCTTCCCGCCCGGAACGAGCTCTACGGGTACGGCATCGCCATCGCCTACCTGGAAGCGTCCGGCCACCGCGTGGACACCGCGTACGAGCCGTGGCGCGACCTGATCAACGACATCAAGGCGCTACGGCTGAACTCGTACGACATCGCCGATCGCCTGAGGTCCTGGCGCACCTCGTAGGCCCCGTGACCGCAGGCCCGGCCCCGCCGCCGACGTCTTCTACAAGTTGTATAAGGTCGTGTGCGTCTGTGCTTGCCCCATCGAGGCGGGCACAAGCCTGGCCGACTGTCGACCACAGTGAGCCGTGCGAGGACCCGCCCTCGCGTCTTCCTTGATCACAGCCGCCTGCACCTGGAATTCCTGCACATGAGTACCGACGCCGCCCTGCGCTCCGACGTCGACCCATCCGAGCCGAAGACAGCACGACCCGCCAAGCTCCTCCGGCCTCCGGCACGGCCCGCGCCCGGTGCCGCACTCCACAGCATCAGCGGCGCGACCGCCGTTCTCCTGGGGCTCGTCGCGATCGGCGCCCTCATCCACGAGCCCGTGCTGATACCGCCGCTGGCCGCGAGTGCCGCTCTGGTGCACAGTGCCCCGACCCTGCCCCTGGCCCAGCCGCGCAGCGTGATCATCGGCCATCTGCTGGGCAGCGCGGTCGGCTTCGGCGTTCTCGCGGCGGTGGGCAGCAGCGCGTGGGCAGCAGCCGTCGCGGCCGGCATCACCCTGGCAGGCAACATCGCGGCGCGCACTCCGCACTCCCCGGCGTGCGCCACCGCAGTGGTCATCGTGCTCCAGACCCCGGACCCCGTCCGGTTCCTGCCGCTCCTTCTGGGCGCGGCCGTCCTCCTCGTCCTGACCGGGTACGCCGCCTCTCGTATGCGACGCGGGGCGCCGAGGTATCCGGCCTATTGGTGGTGACGCCGGCCTGGATCGGGCGCGACGGCGGACGCCGACAGGCCTCGGCAGGCACCACAGCCGGGCCGGATCTAGCGTGGACGTGCGGCCGATCCGTCGACGAAGGGATCACGGGCATGAACAGCGCCATGGACAAGGCCAAGGGCAAGCTCAAGGAGGTCGCAGGAAAGATCACCGGAAACGAGCGACTCGAGGCCGAGGGCAGGACCGACCAGGCAAGGACCAAGATCCGCGAGACGATGAAGAGCGTTCGCGAACGCGCCGAGGGCATCAAGGACTCGCTCAAGCGCGAGCACTCCTGACGCGAGCCGACCCTGTGCCGGGCGTCAGCCCGCGGCGATGACCTCGATTTCGACGAGCCATTCGCTGGTGAGCGTGGTGGCGACGATCGCGGTGGTCGGTACGGGCCTGCCGCCCAGCGCAGCCGTGCGGGCGGCGGCGTTGGCCTCGGCGTAGGCCGGGTCACGCAGGTAGCTGGTCAGGCGCACGATGTTGTCGACCGTCATGTCGGCAGAGGCGAGGATGACGCGGATGTTCGACCAGATCAGGTCGAGCTGCTCCTCCAGACCGGCCCCGGGCTTGCCGGCCGGGTCCAGGCCCATGGTGCCGGCGACGAACAGCAGCCGTGCGGCGCCTCGTACTTCCATCGCGTGCACATAGTCGTCGGTGGCCGCGTAGACGCCTTCGGTCGGATTGTGGGGCATGAGTTCCATCGACTGCCTGCCTCGTTCTCTGGGACGGACGCGCACGTTCGAGGACCGATCATCAGGCACGCTCGGGGCGCAGGGGAAGCGATTTCCGAGCGGGGGTGTTGGCGGGCGCGGTGGCGCGGGCGGGCCGCGCCGAGCCGAGCAACTCTCCGTTCAGTTCGAGTCGTTCGCCAGGCTCGACGAGTGAAGCGAGGTCGGCTCCCTCGACGCGGGCGCGTCCCAGGAGCCGACCGCTCGGTCCCGCTCGGGCTCGCTGTTCAGCCGCCGGTTCCCGTGCGGGCCCCGTACTTTCCGCCGCGGGTCGCCAATTCCTTCAGTACGACCGCGGTGCGCCCGGTGAGACATGTGCGCCGAAGAGTGTCGTCGGGGTGGGTGAACTGGGCCACCGCGCTCTTCCGGCCGAGGGTGACGGCCCTGCCCAGGTAGCGCAGGGAGTACGGCTCGAGGGCGCGGCCCTCGATGAGGCGGGCCAGGGTGTCGGCCGCGTGAGCGGCCTGCGGCGCGGCGAGCGCGCAGGCGAAGCGGGCTCCGGGTACCGCCGCGCAGTCGCCCACGACGAAGATCCGTTCGTCGTCGACGCTGCGGAGACAGTCGTCCACGAGCGCGCGCCCCTCCGTGTCGACGGTGAGGCCGCTGCGTGCCGCCAGGTCGGGGACGCCCGCCACGATGGCCCACAGGGTCAGGTCGGAGGCGAACGCGGCTCCGGAGCGAAGGCGTGCGACGCCGTCGACGACCTCCGTGACACCGTCGTCCACGATGACGACGTTCAGCCGCCGCAGTTCGGCGCGGACCCGTGCCCGTGCCCGGTGGGAGAAGTTGTCGGCGACCGACGGCCCGACGATCCGCACCCGGAGGTCCGGCCTCGCCTCGGCCAGCTCGGCGGCCGTCTCGATGCCCGTCGCGCCGCCCCCGATCACCGTGACCGCGCTGTCCGGAGGAAGCGAGGCGAGCGTCGTGCGCGCCTCTTCCGCGCCTTCCCAGGTGCCCACCGGGATCGTTCCCGGCATCGGCCGGACCGTGCTGCCCACGGCGAGGAACGCGTAGTCGAATGCGAGGCTCTCGCCGTCGTCGAGGGTGGCGCAGCCGTCGCCGATCTTCTCGACGGTGCCGACCCGTGCGGTGATCCCGTCGCGCAGCATCGATGTGAGGGGCGTCGCGGCGACATGGGTTCCCGCGATCTGCTGGTGGAGTCGTACGCGTTCCACGAAGTCCGGGCGCGGGTTGATCACCGTGATCTCGGCGGTCTTCACCTTCTTGGTGATCCGGTTCGCCGCGAGCATTCCCGCGTAGCCGGCGCCCACCACCACAACCTTCATGTCGGCCTCCTTGTCAGGGTGACTGGTCGGACATGAGATGCCGGGAGGCCGAAGTCTGTGACAGCGCCTCGATATGTCGCACGTCACAGGGCGTGTCGGCGCAGAGCTGTCACAGGGCGGGGGAGTCGGGTGTCCTGTGAGGCGGACACATTCGAGAGCGAACGAAAAGGAGACCCGCGCATGCGCGAGGACGGTCGCCGCCTGGACCCCGCCACCGAGGCGTTCGTCGCCCATCGCAACCTGCTTTTCACGGTCGCCTACGAGATGCTCGGCTCGGCCGTGGACGCGGAGGACATCATCCAAGAGACCTGGTTGCGCTGGTCGGGCGTCGATCTCGACACGGTGCGCGAGCCGCGCGCGTACCTGGTCCGGATCGCCACCCGGCAGGCCCTCATGCGGCTACGCACACTCAGCCGGCGCAAGGAGTCGTACGTGGGGCCTTGGCTGCCGGAGCCGTTGCTCATCGCCCCGGACGTGGCCGAGGACGTCGAGCTGGCCGACAGCATCTCGATGGCGATGATGCTGGTGCTGGAGACGCTCGCGCCGACCGAGCGGGCGGTGTTCGTGCTCCGTGAGGTCTTCGAACTCGAGTACGACGAGATCGCGGAGGCCGTGGAGAAGAGCCCCGCAGCGGTCCGCCAGATCGCTCACCGGGCGCGGTCCCACGTCTCCGCGCGCCGACCGCGCGGCGTCGTCTCCGCTGCCGAGACCCGGGCGGCGCTCGACGCCTTCCAGCGGGCCCTCGAGACGGGCGACCTGCAGAGCCTGCTCGACCTCCTCGCGCCGGACGTCGTGGCCCTGAGCGACGGAGGCGGCATCAAACAGGCCATGCCGCGTCCCGTCGTGGGAGCCGAGAAGGTGGCACGCCTTATCGCCGCCGGCGTGACGGTGTTCGGACCCCTGGCGACGGTGGAGCCGGCACGGAGCAACGGCCACCCGGCCCTGATCGTGCGGATCGACGGGGAGATCGACATGGTCGTGGCCCTGCGGATCGACGACGGCCTCGTCACCGGGCTCTACTCCGTCCGCAACCCCGAGAAGCTGACGCGCATGGAACGGGAAACCACCGTGAGCCGCTGACGCGTGAACGGGCGGGCAGCGAGCCGCTCGAACGGAACCGTCAGGCGGCTCGGCACAGCACCCCGGGGTCGGCCGGAACCGAGGCGCGAGCCACCGTCGCGTGCACGGGGCGGGCGGTGCGGACCGTGACGGTGGCCCGCGAGCGGTTCCGTGCGAAGACGACGACGCGCAGCACCGCGAACCGCGCGACACCGGCGAGTGCGGAGGCGGACAGGTAGACGACCTGCTCGAGCACCGCACCGGGCGCCGCCACCAGCTGCTGCAGGAGGAGCATCGCCACGCAGGTGACCCCGTACGCAGCCGCCGCAGACCCGGCCGACTGCGCATGCTGGCGCCAGGTCGCGCGCCTGCCCGCGCCGAAGGTGAAGCGGGCGTGCAGCTCGGTGGCGAGGAGCGTCGAGACAACGGTGACAAGGGCGTTGGCCAGAACCCAGGGAATCCAGGAGGCGAGGGCGACCACGGCGAAGCTGGAGGCGAGCCCCACCCCGCCGCCGCAGAGCACGAAGCGGGCGAAGGCGGTGAACGCGCCGGGTGCCGCCTGCTGCCGGCTCTGTGCTGTCTCCATGATCCGCCCCCTTTTGATGGCCCACTCCGCGAAACGCGCAACCCTCGGCCTATGGGCCGAAGGGTGAGCTGCCCGTGGTGCCATCATGGCGCATCGATGGCGCCATGGCGAGCCACTAATTGGCGCCACGGGTGCCAGGGCTTGGATAGTGGCCCATGAACTCGCAGGTCAGAAGTGCTGTCTCCCTGGCGCCAAGGCGGAAAAATTGTCTATGAAGTCCCTGGGTTGCGAGTGGTTCCGGAGTCCTCCGCGCATCAGGGCCTGGACATACGAGAGCCTGTTGCACCGGATGAGATCCACGTCAGCCGAGCTGCTCGGCCAGGCCGACGATGATGCCCTCGGGGCCGCGGACATAGCAGAGCCGGTAGCTCTCCTCGTACTGCTCCAGCTCGCCGACGAGTTCGGCGCCGTGGGTGCGCAGGCGGGCGACGGCGGATCCCAGACTGCGGCCGTGATCGCACACCCTCGCGCGGATCGGTCACAGCGCTCCTGTGCCGGTCAGCGGCCGGCGACGCGGACCCGTAGGACGTACGGCTGCCCGGTGCTGATCGCCTCGGCCTGCTCACGGAGGTCCGCCCGGGTGAAGCCGAGCAGCGCGCGGTCGGCGGCCGCGCGCAGCAGGGGCAGGATCTCCCCGACAGGGCGGCCGCGGTGCGTCGCGGCGAGGTCGGCGAAGGCCCGTTGGTAGGGGGCGTCGTACGTGTTGGCGCTGTCGGCCAGCAGACGGTCCAGGTGCTGCCTGTCGACGCTGATCTCGCCCATGACCGCTCCCGCACTCAGGTGGCCGGCAAGGCCCGGCCCTCGCTTCTCACGCTACGAGGAGGGTCTGACAATGCCGCCGTGCCGGAACGTACCGCCGCCGTGAGGGCGCGCGCCTCGACCCTTCCCGTGGGGAGCCGGGAAGGGGCGGCGCGGTCCCGCCCGCTGGGCGGCAGGCGGGACCAGGTGCGCGATCCCTCTCCGGGGGTGGGTTTGCGAGACCGCGTACCGACACACTGCCACCGGCGTCCCGAGTGCAACAGGGTCGTGCACGAAAGAACCATCGGCATATGCGAAACGCCCGCCCCGTGTGCTGCCCATGGCGGGCACTGGCGTACGCGCCCCGGGGCCGAGATCGGCGGACCACGGCAACGGCGACCCCTCGCTGGTACGGACCGACAAGGGCATCGTGAGAGGCACGGTGACCGACACCGTGCGCAGGTTCCAGGGCATCCCCTACGCCGCCCCGCCCACCGGCGAGCGCCGCTGTGCCATGTACGGTGCTCAGCGGCTCGCCGCCGAGGGAGACGTCGTCGTGGTGACGGTCAACTACCGACTGGCCGCCCTGGGGTACCTTGCCCACCCGGACCTGGAGAAGCGCGGCGAGTCCGGGAACTACGGCTTCCTCGATCAGCAGGCGGCGCTTCGCTGGGTGCGGCGCAACGCCGCCGCGTTCGGCGGCGATCCGGACAACGTCACGCTCTTCGGGCAGTCCGCCGGCGGCTACAGTACCTGCGCTCACATGGTCGCCCCGTCGTCGGCCGGTCTCTTCGACCGGGTCATCCTGCAGAGCGCCCCGTGCACGGCTGACATGGGTCGGCGGGAGCGCGCGGCCGCGCTTGTTCAGGGCAAGGACACCGTCGAAGCACTCCGGAAGGGCCGTCCCGAGGAGGACTGGCGTACCACCCCCGTCGACCGACTGGTGAACCACTTCGGCACCGGACCCGAGTACGGGCCGACCTACGGCGGCACCCTGCTGCCCCGCACGCCCCAGGAGGCCTTCGCCACGGGGAAGTTCAACAAGGTGCCGGTGCTGCAGGGCATCAACCGCCACGAGGAGCGCGGCAGGGTCTACGGCTTCGAGCTGGCGAAGAAGATCGCGACCAAGGACCCGGCCGCACAGTTCGACCGGGTCGACTACGACCGCCACCTGAAGGGCACGTTCAAGGATCAGGCTCCCACCGTCGCCGCCCAGTACCCCATCAGTGCGTACGGAAACTCACCGGCCCTCGCCCTCGCGGCAGCCCTGACCGACGGCAACTGGGCCCGCCACTCCATCGACACGGGCCGGGCGCTTGCCCGCCAAGTGCCGACGTACACGTACGAGTTCGCGGACGGCGAGGTTCCCTGGTACGCGGACGCGGGGTATCAGAAGCCCGGGTTCGACGTAGGGGCCGCGCACATGTTTGAACTCCCCTATCTTTTCGAGCTCGACGCCTACGAGTCGCTCACGCCGGCGCAGCAGGACCTGTCCCGCGAGATGATCCGTATCTGGTCCCGCTTCGCCCGCACGGGCGAAGCCGACTGGAAGCCGACCACGCCGGCGGCGCCGAACGTACAGTCGCTTGCCTCGGGGCCCGGAGGCATCCGTTCCGTGGACTTCGCCAAGGACCACCAGTACGACTTCTGGAAATCCCTGCGCTGACTGGACGGGCACTGAGCCCGCCGCGACCGGCAGGGGTGAATGCCAGTCGCGCATACGTTCGATTCTGTGGTTAAGCTGGAGTCATGACCGCAGCACGACCGGACATCGCCGGCCTCCAGGCCTCCCTGTTCGACCAGGGCGACGACCCCCGGCCCGGGCCGCTGGTCGGCATCAAGCGGATCGCGCTGGCCGGCGGGGCCTGGGTCGATCATCTGCCCGGCTGGTTCCAGGGGGCCGACGCGCTGTTCGAGGAGCTGGCCGGGTGCGTGCCGTGGCGGGCCGAGGAGCGCAGGATGTACGACGACGTGGTCGCCGTGCCCCGTCTCCTCGCGTACTACCGCGAGGGCGAGCCGCTCCCGCACCCCGCCCTCGCCGAGGCCCGCTCCGCCCTCGGCGGCCACTACGCGCCCGAGCTCGGCGAACCCTTCGTCACCGCCGGCCTGTGTCTGTACCGCGACGGCCGTGACAGCGTGGCCTGGCACGGCGACCGGACGGGCCGCTCGTCCACGCAGCAGACGATGGTCGCCATCCTCTCCCTCGGCGATCCGCGCGACCTCGCGCTCCGCCCGCGCGGCGGCGGCCCCGTGGGGCTCCGGCTCCCACTGGGGCACGGCGACCTGGTGGTGATGGGCGGTACCTGCCAGCGCACGTGGGACCACGCGATCCCGAAGACGAGCCGCGCGGTCGGGCCCCGCATCAGCGTCCAGTACCGCCCCCGCGGCGTCGGCTGAGTGGTTCACTCCGAAAGTCCTTCGGGGCTTGACGCGATTGGTGTGGCTGTGTGGGGCACGGCATGCTGGGCAGCGGCCAAGGCCGCTGCCCAGCGCTGAGTCATATGGGGTCGCTCCCGCGTCCAAGGTGATCCCTTCCCATCCTGGCGGGGTTCATCGCGGGAGCCGCCTCGTGGTCGGTGCTTTCTGCGTGTCGTCAGGCGACGCGGAGGATGCTCTTGCCATGGGTTGTGCCCTCGGCGAGGTGCTGCACGGCCGTGGCCAGGTCTCCGAAGGCGTACTCGGTGGTGATGTCCATGCGGACCGTGCCGTCGGCGACAAGGCCGAGTGCGCGGCGGGCACTGTCGGCGAGCCGCTCGGGGTGGGTCCGGCTGAGCAGGTTGCTGTTGTAGGTCAGGAGTGACTTGCCGTGCATGAGGAGGTCGTTGGCGTCGGCAAGGACGGGTTCGTACGTGGCGAGGTTGCCGTATGCCACCAGTCGGCCGTGTACTGCGAGCTGCTCGAGGCCGGCGGTGCGGGTCGAGCCGCCGACCGGGTCGAGGATGACGTCGGGCTTTTCGTCGCCGAGCTTGGCCGGGAACTCCTCGCGGAGCAGGAGCTGGTCGTACCCGAACTGTGCGGCGTAGTCGGCCCTGTCGGCAGTGCTGACCACACCGACGATCCGGCCTGCTCCGGCCAGTCGGGCGAACTGGGCGGCGAGCGTGCCGACTGAGCCGGCGGCGGCGTGGATCAGCACGCTTTCGCCAGGCCGCACATTCGCGGTGGTGTTGATCAGGTCGTAGGCGGTCGGTGCGCCCCACCCGAGACCTGCGGCTGTTCTCAGCGGCATGCTGCCGATGCCGAACGTGAGCGTGGCGGACGCCAGGACCACTTCGGCGTAGGCGCCAGAGGTGGTCAGCGCGGCGACGGCCTCACCGACACGGCGTGCGTCGATACCCGCGCCGACAGCGACGATGTGCCCGGATGCCTCGAACCCCGGGACGAAGGGACGCGGTACGGCGAACTGGCCGTCCCTGACCATGGTGTCGCCCCACTGGATCCCGGCGTAGGCCACACGGATCGCCACCTGGCCGGGGCCGGGGGCGGGCTCATCGAGTTCGGCCACCCGGTAGTGGTCATCGGCGTCGAGAACGACAGCCTTCATGGTTACAGCCCCCTGGGTTGACTCAGTATCCTTACAGTCGAGTAACGGTAGACATGTAAGGTTCCTGAGTCAACCCATGAACCTGTCAATGGAGTGGGAGTACGCGGTGGAAGCCCCGATCGAGAACGACCTCTGCACCCGGATCAGGCGGTCGGAGCAGGCGCTGATGGCGCACCACGAGGCAGTACTGCGTGCCTACGGGCTGACCATGACGCAGTACACCGTGCTGTTGATCCTCTCGCGCGAAGGCGGCATGTCCGGCGCCCAACTGGCCCGCTCCTGCGGGGTGACGCAGCAGAGCATGAGCAGCGTGCTGACCAATATGGAGACCAAGGAACTGATCCGCCGCGAGACGTCCCCGGTGCACGCCAAGGTGCAGATCGCCACCCTCACCGATGGGGGCCAGACGCTGCTGGACAGCGCCTACAAGGAGGTGATCATCCTTGAGCGCGCGCTCACCGACGCGTTCACGCCCTCCGAACACGCCGCACTCTGCGAGCTTCTGGAACGCGCCACCACCGTCCTGGTCCAGCAGACGCGGCCCGCGACAGCCCCGCCCGCCAGCTGAGCCTGCGGGAGCCCATCACTGCGTACCCGCTCAGGAAGATTCGGTCACCCCGCCTGCGATGCCTGCCTGTTCTGCCGTGCCCGTGGTGCTGACCGCCGCCGAGCGCCATCATCTGAAGAAGATGGCCTACGGCCACAAGGCCCCGCATCAGGCCCGCCAGTGGGCAACCATCGTGCTGCTGGCGGCCCGGGGGCGCTCCAATGCCCGGGTAGCCGCGCAGACGCGGATCTACGTGGACACGGTGCGCACCTGGCGGGGCCGGTTCGTCGCCGGCGGCCTGCCCGCCCTGTCCGACCGCAGGCGCTCGGTCAGGCCGCCCTCGTTCACCCCGCTGCAGGTCGCCGAGGTCAAGGCGCCGGCCTGCCAGTTACCCGCCGAGAGCAGGACCGCAAGGTCGTTACGCCCAATGACTTCACGGACCTGCGACGGAGGATTCTTCTTGTCGGTCGGCGGGTGCGTGCCGGTCGAGCCGGGCCAGCAGATCGTCCAGGTCGGAGGTGGTGAACTTCCACTGCAGTTTGATCAACCCCCGAAGGACTTCCGGAGCCGACCACTAAGTCAGCCGAGGGTTTCCTCCACCGGGACGGTGGGCGCGCTGTCGTGGGGGAGGGCGCGTTCGAAACGTTGCTCCAACAGGGCGCGGAACCATAGCAGTCCGTGTCCCACTCGGCTCGGTCGGGCAGCCCCGCGAAGCCGCCTCAGTGCGCCGGTGTTGGCGTCGTCCTGCCGAGCGCGGAAATGCCGGGCGCCGGCTGCCGGTGACTGAAGCATGCGGTTCGGGGTACGCGCCGACACACAGCGCAATAACGACACAAGGAACGAAGGAGGACACCGTGAGCATGGTGAAGCAGTCCATCGACGTGGATTCACCGCTGCGGAGCGTCTACAACCAGTGGACGCAGTTCGAAGAGTTCCCGAACTTCATGGAAGGCGTGGAAGAGGTTCGCCAGGTGGACGACCGGCATTGTCATTGGCGTACTTCGGTCGGCGGCGCCCAGCGCGAGTTCGACACCGAGATCGTCGACCAGTTGCCGGACGAGCGTATTTCCTGGCGCACTGTCGGCGGGGACGTCAAGCAGAAGGGGGTCGTCACCTTCCAGCGACTGGACGAGATGCACACCCGGGTGAGCCTGGCCATGGATGTGGAACCTGGAGGGTTCATCGAAAAGGCGGCGGACGCGCTCGGCGTTCTCGACCGGCGCGTCAAGGGCGACCTGAAGCGTTTCAAGGGGTTCATCGAGGAACACGACCGGGAAACCGGCGAGTGGCGCGGCCGGATCGCACCGTCCGACAGTGGAAGCCCTGAGACGCCGACGGGCGGGATGGTGACCCCCACGCCGAGCGACGCCCCGGTGAGGGGAGAGTCCCTGGGGCAGTTCCCGGTCGATCCCGACGACCCGCGGCGCGGCTGACTGAGCGTCAGCCCCCACCGCGACCACCGCGACAGTGGCCCGGGGAGGCCGGCGGCAGATCCGCGGGGACGCGACCCCGTCACCGCGGATCCCCGCCCGGCCTCCCCGCTGAGTTCCCCGAGTTCCCCGGTGAGTTCCCCGCCCGGTCTCCTCGGCGAGTTGAGTTCCCCGCCCGGTCTCCTCGGCGAGTTCAGGGCTTGAGGACCCGACGAGTTCAGGGCTTGAGGAGCGTCTTGATCATCCCGTCCTCCTTCGCCTGGAACATCTCATAGGCGTGGGGAGCCTCTTCCAGCGGCATCGTGTGGGTGGCGAAGCCCTCCACGCCGAGCGGGTCCGAGTCGTTGAGCAACGGAAGGATGTCGTCCACCCAGGACCGTACGTTCGCCTGGCCCATCCGCAGCTGGATCTGCTTGTCGAACATCGTGAGCATGGGCATCGGATCGACCGCCCCGCCGTAGACGCCCGACACGGAGATCGTGCCGCCGCGACGCACGATGTCGATCGCGGTGTGGAGGGCGTCGAGTCGGTCGATGCCGGCGTGCTCCATCAACGGCCTGGCCAGTGCGTCGGGGAGCATCGCCGTGGCCCGCTGCGCCGCCGCCGTGAGCCGGGTCCCGTGGGCCTCCATGCCCACGGCGTCGATCACGGAGTCCGTGCCCCGGCCGTCGGTCAGCCGCCTGACCACGTCGGCCAGGTTCTTCCCGTGCTCCTTCAGGTCCAGGACGTGGACGCCGTGAGTGCGGGCCGATTCCAGCCGGGCCTCGACCAGGTCGACGCCCAGCACCAACCTTGCGCCCCGGTACAGGGCGATCCTGGCAGCCATCTGTCCGATCGGTCCGAGGCCCAGCACGGTGACGGAGCCCCCGGGCGGGATGTCCGCGTACTCCACGGCCTGCCAGGCGGTCGGCAGCACGTCGGACAGGTAGACGAAACGTTCGTCGGGCGGTCCCTTGGGGACCTTGACGGGCAGCGTGTCGCCGAACGGCACCCGCAGGTACTCGGCCTGCCCGCCGGGGACCTGCCCGTACAGCTTGGTGTAGCCGAAGAGCGCCGCGCCCTTGCCGTGCGCACGGACCTGGGTGGTCTCGCACTGGGACTGGAGGCCTTGGTCGCACATGTAGCACTGCCCGCAGGAGATGTTGAACGGGACCACGACCCGGTCACCAGTGTGCACCGCGGACACTTCCGAACCCACTTCCTCCACGAAGCCCATGGCCTCGTGGCCCAGGATGTCCCCGGGGTCGATGTACGGCCCCATCACCGAGTAGAGGTGGAGGTCGGAGCCGCAGATCCCGCTGGACGTGACCTTGACGACGATGTCCGTCGGTCGTTCCACCCGCGGGTCGCGAACGGACTGCACACGGACGTCCCGGTTGCCCTGCCAGGTCAGTGCACGCATGGTTCTGCCTCCTAGGAGAGGTGCAAGAAAGAGACGAATTGCGCCTTCCCCTGCCTTTCGTGACTATTCGCTGCCGAATCGGGCAGAGCCTGCAGAAGTATGGGCGGGCCAGGAGAGCTATGCGGACTGCGGGCGGGTCGGCACCGCCCCGTGCACACCCGTGTACCGTCGGCTCCGCAGAGGTCCCGTCGGCCCCGGCCGTGTCATGCTCAGACGTATGGAGGGCGACCCCGTGCTTCCCGCTCCCGTCCCCGGTAATGGTGACGGTGACGGTGCCGCGCCCGAGGTGGTCGCGTTGGCCAAGGTCGTGGCCAGACTGCGTGCCGAGGTCGCGGACCTGGAGGGCGCGGCCTCGACGACGGCCGTGCTCGAACGGGCCAAGGGCGTGGTCATGGCGCAGGCGGGCGTCTCGGCGGACATCGCGCACCAACTGCTGCTCGATCGTGCCGGGCAGCGCCGGAGGACGCTCCTGGAGGAGTGCTGGATCACCCTGGGCCGGGTAGGCGCGGGTCGTGCGGCCGCACCGCCCGAGACGTCGCAGATCGCGCCCGGCGTGCCGCAGGAGCCGACGCCCTCGCCCTTCGGCGGGAGCCGCTACGTCGTCGGTGACGGGCGGCCGACGGAGACGGAGCACCCGCTGCTCCTCGGGAGGCTCGCCCACGGTCTGGCGGCTGCTCGTACCCCGGATGACGTCGCGGGACTGCTCCAGGCGGTGCTCGGCGACTCGGAGCACGTGGAAGCGGTGATGATCTACACCGCGGTGGCCGCCGGAAGCCTGAAGCTGGTCGGCAGCGCAGGCGTCGACGACGCTGTGGCCGAGCAATGGAGCCATATTCCTCCGCTCAGCGGTGTCGCCGCGCTGGAGGCCATCGCCGCTCAAGAGGCGATTTGGCTCGAGGACGCGGAACGGGACGCCGCCCGTTACCTGCTGATCGGGGATCCACCCGAACGATGGCCCTCGCGCGCCTGGCTGCCCGTACCCGCGAACGGGCCCATGACGGAGGTTGTCGGGTTCTTCCGCACCGTGCCGGGACCCTTCGACGTCCGCACCCGGACGCTGCTCCGGCGAGCCGTCAGGCTGTGCGGCGCATCCCTCCGAGGAGAGCGGAGACCCCACGGACTCGACAGGCCCGCCGAGGATGTCGATGCCATCCAAGCGATCTTCGACGCGCTGTCGGGGACGGCGGTCCTGCTCACCCCCCTGCGGTCGGAATCGGGTGAGGTGGAGGACTACCGGATCGACGCGGCGGCGCCCGAGTCGGTCGACGTGGCCGGCCGGCGCGGCAAGCAGTTGGTGGGCCGGCGGATCCTGGAGACCTACCCCACCGTGGTGGGCACGGCCCTGTGGGACGGCTACCTGGACACACTGGCCACGGGTTCGGTCTATGTGGGCGAGCCCTTCACGTACGAAGAAGTGAGCGCCGGAGTCCAGCAGCAGTCGGTGTACTCGGTCCGGGCGTCCAGGCTGGGAAAGCGCCTGGTCGTGTCCTGGATCCGCCACGACACCAGCGAACGCGAGACCCGCAGGCTCGCCGACACGCAGCGCCTGGGCAACCTCGGCTGGGCGGGCTGGAACCTGGCCGACGACACCAGCATCTGGTCCGACCAGGCCTACGCCATCTTCGACCGTGACCCCGTCCTCGGGCCCGTGCGGCTGGAGGAACTGCCTCAGCACGTCCTGGCGGACGACCTGCCGAGTCTGGGCGCGGCCCTCGAGAGGCTGCTGGGCGACGGCAAGGCCATCGACCAGCCCTTCCGCGTCAGCGCCGCGCACGGCGTACGGCACCTGAGACTCGTCGCGGAGACGCAGCGGGACGCGGACGGGAAGCCCGTGGAGGTGCACGGACTGTTCCAGGACATCACCGCGCAACGGGACGCCGAACTGGCTCTGCTCGAGAGCGAACGCGCCAACCTGGTCCAACGCGGCATGCTGACGGCCGAACGCAGGCTCGCCGCCCGGCTCCAGGAGACGCTGCTGCCGATCCCCGAGCAGTTGCTGGAGCTCGCGGACCTGTGCGTCGACGTCGCGTACGTCCCCGCCGACAGGGGCCTGAACGTCGGAGGCGACTGGTACTCCGCGATCGAACTACCGGACGGAAGCGCACTGTTCGTCGTCGGAGACGTGGCCGGTCACGGACTGGCGGCCGTGGGCACGATGGCCCAACTCCGGTTCACCGCCAAGGGCATGGTCGTCACCGGTTCGGCCCTGCCCGACGTCCTCGGCAGGCTCAACACCCTGCTGCTCCATACGGCTTCGGATCCGGACGGCGCCACCGCCACCATGGTCATGGGGCGCTATCAGCCCTGGGACCGTCGCCTGACCTGGGTGAGGGCCGGGCAGCTACCGCCCCTGCTCATCCGTGACGGCCGGGCGAGCTTCCTGCCTCAGCCCCGGGGCTGCCTCCTCGGCGCCTCCTACGAATCCGTCTACGGGCAGTCCGCGATCGACCTGCTGCCCGGGGACCATCTGCTGTTCTACACGGACGGCCTGGTGGAGGTCCCGGGCGAGGGCATCACGACAGGGCTCGACCGGCTCGCCGACGCGTCGCTGCGGCTCCTGCGGGAGCGACGCCACGACATGCTCGCCCGCAATCTGGCCGCGATGCGACCGGGAAACCGGGACGACATCTGCGTCCTCGACATCCACGTGCCCGACGAGGCGGGCGATCTTGCGCCGGTCAGGCAAGCAGGTTCACGCCGCGCTGGAACAGACCGGGGAACCGGGCCGCCGTCGGCGTGATCAAGGGGGCCAGCCGGGGCTGGTTCCGGACCCAGAGGAGGGACTTCGTCAGCAGACGGTACGTGCGGGACAAGCGACACCAAGCACGTTCGTACGCTTGCGGGCGGCCCTCGCGAAGACAGCGCACGAGCGCGTCCGCAGCCGTCAGGGCGAGGGTGAGGCCCTCACCTGTCAGCGCGTCGACGTACCCTGCCGCGTCGCCCACGAAGAGGACCCGGCCGGCCACCCGGGAACGGGCCTGCTGGCGCAGCGGTCCGGCGCCCCTGGCCGGTGTTCTGTCGGCGTCGAGAAGGCGGGAGGCCAGGAGGGGGAAGCGGGCCAGCTGAGCGTCGTAGGGGACCTGACGGGAGGTGAGGATGGCGACGCCGACCTGCCGCGGCCCCAACGGGGTGACGTACGCCTCGCAGTCGGCCGACCAGTGCACCTCGACCAGGTCGCTCCACGGCTCGACGGCATAGTGGCGCCGCAATCCGTACCGGAGTGCGCCTCGTCCGGTGGCCGGGGCCGGTCGCACGGTCATGCCGAGCGCCCGCCGGGTGGGTGAGTGGAGTCCGTCGGCCGCGACGAGATAGCGGGCGGCGATCCCGTCCGCGGTGACGTACGTGTCGTACTGGCTCACCTGCCGAATCCGGTG
The DNA here is from genome assembly GCF_040645695.1 of Streptomyces sp. NPDC046712. Classification (NCBI taxonomy): domain Bacteria; kingdom Bacillati; phylum Actinomycetota; class Actinomycetes; order Kitasatosporales; family Streptomycetaceae; genus Streptomyces; species Streptomyces sp. NPDC046712. The sequence goes on from NZ_JBEYYW010000010.1 coordinate 28,471, forward strand.
CGGGATGACCGGAATGCCGAGCTGGGTGACCCGGGCGGTGAGTGCCTCGTGCAGCAGGGTGCGGCGGGCACCGAGTCCGTACCCCGTGCGGAAGAGGGCTTCGGCGCGTCGGCCGTCGTCCGCGTCGACGTAGCGGATGCCCCGCAGGGCGCGGCCGGGCACCTGCGCGTCGAGAGCTTTCAAGGCGCGCACCGCCGCCGGCATCAACCCCTCTCCGCAGGCCTTGTCGACAGGTGCGGGGCGTGGTTCGGCGACGACGACGTCGAAGCCGCGTTGTGCTCCGTGGATCGCGGTGGCCAGGCCCGCCGGGCCGCCACCGACGACGAGGAGGTCGATCACGACACGGCACCGGGGGAGGAGAGGGAGCGTGACGGTGCCAACGCGGTGTTCTCGCAGCGGATGCGGACCGTCAGCAACGCCGCGTTCAGGAGCGAGAAGCTCAGGGCGGTCAGCCAGGCGGTGTGCACCAGAGGAAGGGCGATGCCCTCGACGACGACGGCCAGATAGTTGGGATGCCGCAGGTACCGGTAGGGACCAGAGGTGATCAGCGGAAGGTCGGGGACGATCAGTACGCGGGTGTGCCAGCGGGGGCCGAGGGTGCTGATGCACCACCAGCGCAGCCCCTGGGCGGCCAGCGTGAGGACGAGGGCCGGCCACCCGAGCAGCGGCAGGAACGGCCGGTCGGCCGCCCAGGGCTCGACGAGGCAGCCGAGGAGCAGCGCGGTATGCAGGCAGACCATTGCCGGGTAGTGCGCGGCGCCGTGCTCCCGGCCGCCCCGGGCTCGGCTCCAGGCACCGTTGCGTCGCGCCACGGCGAGTTCGGTGAACCGCTCGGCGACGACGAGCAGGACCAGGACGATGTACGGCGTCACAGCGCTCTCACCAGGCCAGCAGAACGAGTTCGGACGAGAAGCCGGGCCCGAAGGCCATCATCAGGCCGGTCGTTCCGGGCGGCGGTTGCGTGGTCTGCGTGTCCTTCAGGATCTGCAGCACCGAGGCGGAGGAGAGGTTTCCGGTCGCTGCCAGGGCACGACGGCTCGCGGCGAGGGCCGAGTCCGGCAGACCGAGCTCCTCGGCGAGCGCGTCCAGGATCTTGGGGCCGCCCGGGTGGCAGATCCATGCCGTGATATCCGCGGGCTTCAGGTCGTGGTCGGCGAGGAAGGACTCGACCTCCTCCGTCACGTGCAGCCTGACGAGCTCGGGGAGTTCAGGACCGAGCACCATGCGGAAGCCCCAGTCGCCGACGTCCCATCCCAGGAGATGCTCGGTCCCCGGGTACAGGCGGCTTCGTGCGGCCACGACCGTCGGCCCGGAGAATCCGGTCCGGCGAGGCGTCGTCGCGGGACCGTCGCCGCTCACGGCCACGAGTGCGGCGGCTCCGTCCCCGAACAGACTGCCCGCCACGAGGTTCGCCATCGACATGTCCGCGCGCTGCAAGGTGAGTGAGCACAGTTCGGTGGACAGAAGGAGCGCGGTGCTGCCGGGACGGCCGCCGAGATGGTCGTGGAGGAGGGCCAGCCCGGCGGCGCCGGCGGCGCAGCCGAGCCCGAACAGGGGCACGCGCTTGACGTCGGACCGCAGACCGACCCGAGCGGCCAGCCGGGCATCCAGGGAGGGGGTCGCGATACCGGTCACGGTCGTGGAGACGACCAGGTCGATCTCCTCCGGGTGTACGCCCGCGTCGTCCAGTGCCCGCTCGACCGCCTCGGCGCCCAAGGCGGTGGCCAGTTCGACGAAGAGACGGTTGGTCTCGCCGAACGTGCCGAGCTCACGGTAGCGGTGGAGGGGCAGGGCGAGATGACGTGTCTCCACGCGGGCCGCCGCGTGCAGCCGGCGCAGGAGGCCTCTGTCGACCCCGGGCGGAAGGCGGGAGACGAGGTCGTCGGTGATCTCTTGTTGCATATAGCGGTGCGGCGGGAAGGCCGTGCTCACCGCGAGGACGCGGGTCATTGCTCCAACATAGGGACAGTGAGGCGGCGGAACCCTCAACCCGGTGGTCACGGGCGCGCCGTCGCCTAGCGTGGTGCGGTGCCGTCCACCACCGATGCAGGTACCGACCGTGTTGCCGGCCAGGACGTTCTCGACGCGGCCGAACAATCGGCCCTCGTAGGGCTCCTGAAGGCCAGTCACCCCGTCCCGACGGTGGCGGTGACCGTCCTCACGGCACTACTGGCTGCCGCCGTCGGGCTGGGCTCCGCCGCCGGGGCGAAGGCCGTGGCTGCCGTCGCCGCGGGCCAGTTGTCCATCGGCTGGTGCAACGACCGGCTGGACCTGCGGCGGGACCGGGACGCCGGACGCCGCGACAAGCCGCTGGCCGTGGGGGCGGCACGGCCGGGCGCGGTGGCCACCGCGGCGTTCGTGGCCCTGCTCGTCTGCGTCCTGTTGTCACTTGCCTGCGGGGTCGTGGCCGGCGCGGTCCACATCGGCTGTGTCGCCGCCGCGTGGTCGTACAACCTGTGGCTCAAACGTACGGTCGCCTCCTGGCTGCCGTACGCCATCGCCTTCGGACTGCTCCCCGCCTTCCTGACACTGACCCTCCCGGGCAGCCCGTGGCCACCCCTGTGGCTGACCGTCGCGGCCGCCCTCCTGGGCACGAGTGCCCACTGGGCCAACGTCCTGCCGGACATCGAAGAAGACATCGCGGGCGGTGTCCTCGGCCTCCCGCAGAGAATGGGCCGACGCGGTTCCGTCGCCATGGCCGCGCTCCTGGCCCTCGCCTCCTGTGTCGTGGTGACGGTCGGACAAACCGGACCCGTGACCCCGGGTGGAGGGATCCTGATCGGGGTGACCCTGGCGCTGTGTCTTCTGGCGATGGCCGCGCCGCCCGCTCTGGTACGAGGGCGACTGCCCTTCCTCGCCATCCTGGCCATGGCCGGAGTCGACGCTGTGCTCCTGGTCCTGGCCGGCAGATCGTGATGCCGTACTCGATCGGGCGAGGAATGCGGCCATTCGGCCTTGAGTACCGTACCCGGGGCGCCCACCAGGGGCATGCGTGCATCGCGGTGCCCCTCGTCCGGCACCTTCCGCACTGACCCTGAGGAACCCCGTGGATGCGATCGTGCTGTTGCGTGAGGACCACAAGACGGTGGAGAAGCTGTTCAAGCGGTTCGAGAAGACCGGCGACGATGACCACAGCGACCGTCGTGAGATCGCCGATCAGGTGATCGAGGAGTTGACGGTGCATGCCTGGATCGAAGAGCAGATCTTCTATCCGGCGGCCCGCGAAGCAGCCCCGGACACCAAGGATCACATTCTGGAGAGCATCGAGGAGCACCACGCGGTGGTGTGGATGCTCTCGGAACTCAAGGGGATGGACCCGGCGGACGAGCGCTTCAAGGCGAAGATGACGGTACTCATGGAACACGTCCGGCATCACGTCGACGAAGAGGAGAAGGACTGGTTCCCCGAGGTGCGCAAGGCCATGGGCCGCAACCGGCTCGTCGAACTCGGCGAGCAGCTGGGGACCGCGAAGAGTGAGGCCCCCCGCGACCCCCTCGCCGTACCGAGTGCCGAATGAGCCCGTCCGCGCGGTGGCGGGCGTAGCCGTGCGGGCGGGCCTTGTGTTCGTAGGGCCTGTTTGACGGCGGGCACGTGGCCGGCGGGACGCATGGTTGACCTGTCAACGGGCAGTAGCGTGCCGAAGCATTCACAACGCGTGGTCGCGCGGAGGTGCGTCAATGAGTTCCGGTGAAAAGATGAAGGCCAAGGCCGAGCAGGTCGTCGGCAAAGCCGTGAAGAAGACGGCGCACGCCATGGGCAACGAGAAGACAGCGGCCAAGGGTGCCGCTCTGGAGGCCCGTGGCAAGGCCAGGCAGGCGAAGGAAAAGGGAAAGGACGTCCTGGGGGGCTGATTATCCCGGCTGTGGTCGGTTCTCCGCGGAGAAGAGGATTTCCATGAGCATCATCGGCTGGATTCTGATGGGACTGCTCGCCGGCATCATCGCCAAGGCTCTGATGCCGGGCAAGGACCCCGGCGGCTGCATCACCACGATCCTTATCGGCATCGCGGGGGCACTCCTGGGCGGGTGGCTCGGCAAGGTCATCTTCGACGTCGAATCCATCGACGGCTTCTTCGAACTCTCCACGTGGATCGCCGCGATCGTCGGTTCCCTCATCCTCCTGGCCGTCTATCGGTTTGTGGCCGGTGCAAGGAAACGACACTAGATCGGGGCGTACCGGCTCCCCCTCGGGGCGTATCGGCTCAGCCGTCAGTCCCGGGGTGGGAGCAGGGGGCCGAGGGGCCCGAGATCGAGGTTGAGGTCGTCCAGTGAGTAGCCGTGCTCGGCGCACAGGTCGGCGAGGCGGTCGTGGAGGGCCAGCAGCGTCGCGCCGAGTTCCTCTTCCTGCTCATCGGTGAGATCCCCGGCGTCCACCCGCCGCAGGGCTTGGCGTTCGATGAGCTGGCGGAGGAGCTCGACGAGGGTGAGGACGAGTTTGAGGAGGTCCTCCTCGACGGTCTCGCGGTCGGCGCGGATGCGATGCGCGGGGCGGGTGGGCGCATCCTGCGGGGCGGGAGGCGCCTGGAGAAGCCGGAAGGCCTGCGACATGGCGTCGCCGACTTCGTCGAGGCCCGATGCGGGACGGGGAGGGCGATGCCCGTGCGGAGGGCGGCGCTCAGTGCTCACTTCGACCGCCGTCCAGCGCCCTGAAGGGGGCCGAGTCGGACTCGACGGACACGATGAGGGCGCGCAGTGAAATGCGGACGAGGTCGATGTCGGCGATGGACAGCACGATGTCGCCGGCGACGACCACTCCGCCGCTCAACAGACGGTCGAGGAGGTCGACCAGCGCGACCTGACGGCCGGGCAGTGGTTGGTCGCGATCTGCGAGGCTCATGGCACCGGCTTCGAGGCGTCGGCAGCGGCCGGGGTATCGGGCGGTGGCATGGCGAACGAGTACGGTGCCCAGGGGCCGGTGACCTCGATGCGGATCTCGGGGAAGTCCTGCGCGGCGCGCTCGATCGATGCCCGGAACTGGTCGGCCTGCTCGTCGGGGATGAGGTAGGCGTCGTTGAGGACGTTCTCCTGGGCGCCGGTCAGGGTGCCGCGCTGCGGGGCGTGGCGCACGCGCTGTGAGGCGTGGCGGGCGGCCACGGCGTCGATGGTCTCGGCGGCGTCCTGCGCCTGCCGATACACCGCTTCGCGGGCGTGGTGCTGGGACCTGCGGCGCTGCAGGTACGCCTTGCCCGGCGTGGCGGCGGCGGTCGGCGCGGCCTGAGGGGAGCCGGCAGGGGCCTCCGGGTCGGTCGCGGAGGCCGGGGGAGGGAGGTAGATCTTGACGCCGAATTCGGTGTGCGCCGCAAGCTGGGCCAGTCGCTCGGAGAAGGTGTGGTGCTGCGCGACGAGGGCTTGGTGTGCCCGGCCGTCGTCCTGATAGACGGTGGCCATCCGCAGGGGCAGGACCGTGCCGTGTGCGGCGACGGCCTGTACGACGTCATGGTGCGCGCGGGCGACGCTCTCGAGCCACTGGAGATCCTCGAAGTGATCTTTGAGGGCAGCCTCGTTGAACTCGCGATGGGGTACGGCGCTGATGACGAAGGCCAGAGGTGAGGGACTGCCGTCGGAGGCATCGGAGGCATCGGAGGCATCGGAGGTGTTGGAGGGCGCGGAGGGATCGCTCAGGAGCCGGACGGGCGCCTGGCCGATGCCCCGGAGGTGCGCGAGCGCCTCGCGCAGGGGCTGTGTCTGCCGCGCAACGGCGTAGACGTACGTGAGGGTGTCCGGCTGTGTGTTCACTGCGGACGCCCCCGCGTCGATCTGCCGGGTTTGCTCTCAGGTTCTTCCTCGTCGGGAGAAGGCTCCTCGGACTCCCGTTCCCCGAGCTGATCCCGGCGGAGCGCTTCCAGCTCGGCGCGCAGGCGGCGGTTCTCCTGTTCCAGCGGACTGCCGGTGTGCCGGGAGGACAGGGAGGGGTCGTGCTCCCACCAGTCGATCCCCATCTCCTTGGCCTTGTCCACGGAGGCGACGAGGATGCGGAGTTTGATGGTCAACAGCTCGATGTCGAGCAAGTTGATGCGGATGTCGCCGGCGATGACGATGCCCTTGTCCAACACCCGCTCGAGGATGTCGGCGAGGCTGGACGAGGAACTCGATCCGTACGGCGTCGGGGCGGCGCGGGACGGGAACTCGCCGAGCCGGCCGGGCAGCGGTTCACTCACGATTGCGGCCTCGCTTCCGGGTCACGGTGACTGCTGCCGGAACGCTTCGATCTCGTCGAGACGGTCGATCAGCTCGTCCTCCCGTCGATCGAACGTCTCCTGGTCGATCTCTCCGCTCACCAGCCGCTGCTCCAGGTCGGCCAGCTCGCGCCAGACGGGGGCGGGGTCGTAGTACACCTGCTCGGCCCTGTCGGCGACCTGCTCGGCAACCCATACGACGGCGCGCACCGGTGCGACCGGGAGCGTCAGCAGCTGCGTCAGCATTCCCATCGTCCTCTTCCCTTCCGGCGGGGTGATGGAGTGGTCACTGCACGAAGCTGTAGGGGGGCAGCGGACCGTTGCATCGAAGGCCCACGCCACCACCGAGCTCGGCGCTCAGGCGCGCCTGCGCCTTGAGGAAGTCGCTCTCGTTCTCGTCGGGCACCAGGAGCGAGAGGTTGAGGAAGTCGTTTGCGGAAGCCGGGCGGGTGACGTGGTCGCGAGCGAAGGGCAGTAGCGCCTCGACCAGGCCGGCGGCCAGGCTCTCCTGCCGTGCCTGCACCTCGCGGGCCACCAGCTCCCCCAGAGCGAGCGGCACCTGCGGATCCCGGTCACCGGTACGTATGCGCTCGTTGAGCTCCCTCGCCTCGGGCACGTCCTCGAGGATCTGCTGCAGCAACGGATCCTCGTCGTCCTGCGAGGCCCGCACGTGATACTCGGCGCAGCCCTTGAGGCGCTGCAGAGCGGCGAGGTAGTTGTCGGCGTTCTGCTCCAAGGCCTGCTGGACGGTGAGTTCGTCGGAGGCGACGTAGCCGAATTGCAGAGGGAGGACGACTCCGTCCGCCATCAGCCCCTCCTGGACTTCCTTGTGCGCGATGAGATCCCGGCGTTTGGGTCGGATCTCCTCGGAGATGTCGCTGACGACCGCGCAGAGCGTGTCGGTGGTGACTGTGCGCAGAGGGGAGGGGTCGGAGCCCACGCCGTTCATGCCGTCGATGTGGCGGGGATGGTCCCTGGCAGTGATCGCGTACACGTAGAGCGCCATCGGTCAGTCCTTCTCCCGGTGTGCCGTGCGCCTGGCAGGGCGTCGCCGTCTGGGGGCTTCTTCCAGCTCTTCCTCTTCCTCATCCTCATCCGGCTCTTGGGACTTGGAGGATTTGCCGCTCAGAGAGTCGGTCACTGCTTCGACAGCTCCGGTCAGCGCTCCCTTGGACTTTCCATGCGCGCCACCTTCCGTTATGCCCTCCATGACGTCCGGCAGCTGGGCCGGTGCCTTGCGGCCGGCTTCGAGGTCGAGGCGGTTGCATGCCTCGGCGAAGCGCAGGTACGTGTCGACGCTGGCCACGACGATGCGTGCGTCGATCTTGATGATCTCGATGCCTACCAGTGAGACACGGATGAAGATGTCGATGACCAGGCCGCGATCGAGAATGAGCTCGAGTACGTCATAGAGGCTGCTGGTACTGCCGCCGCCTCCCCCTCTGCTGATGTTGCTGCCGCCTTGCGGCACCATGGTCATGGCGCCTCCTTCATCGCGGGCTGCTGCGCGAACTTCGCGGGCTGCTGCGCGGCTGCCCTCACGTCGGCCGATCAATCATGCCGCGGGTGTAGCGGCGGATACGTTCGTAGGAGATCAGCTCGCCCTCCTCGTCCAGAGTGACTCGGTAGGTGGCCATCACGCTGGTGGTATCCGGGATCCGCTCCAGCTCCACCACCTCGACCTGGGCTTCCCAACCCTCATCGGTCGGCTTGAGAGAGGAGACGGAATCCGGGACCCGGCCCAGGAGTTGAGCCAGCTGCTCGACTGCTGAACGCATCGCCGACGCCGCGTTGGTCGCTCCGGAGCGCCGCCGGGAGGCGGCTCGCCGAGACGGTTGCCTGTCCTGCTCGTCACCCTTGCCGCCGGAGCGGGACGACCCGCGCCGTGGGCGTGCAGGTTCTGCTGCGGCCATATGTCACTCCCCTGGGGAGACGGCCTCACAGAACCTAGAATGTCACTAAATACGGTGATAAGTCTTCCCGTGTGGGCAGAGGCCACTTGAAGTGGCGCAGAAGGTTCGATGACTGCCCCAGCCGGCCTGCTTCGTCGGTCGGCAGCGCAGAAGCCGCGATCCGCGATCTGCGAGCGACATCGAAGAGAATCCGCCGGCGCCCTGGCAAAAAAAGGGGATGATCATGCAGGACACGACGAAGATCGCGCTCGCAGCCGCGGTGGCTGGGGGCTATGTGCTCGGTCGAGCCAAGAAGGGCCGCCTGGCATTCACCGTGGCGACCTATATCGCCGGCCGTCGTTTCGGGCTGGACCCGGGACAGCTGATGAAGGCAGGCGTTTCCCGACTGAAGGAGATGCCGCAGTTCGCCGACCTCGGCGACCAGTTGCGCGGAGAAGCCCTCGACGCAGGCAAGGAGGCCCTCGGCGCCGCGGCGAATCGCAAGCTCGCTCAGTTCGCGGATTCTCTTCACGACCGCACGCTGGACCTCACGCGTGGCAGCGCCGATCGGGAGGGCGACGAGGAAGAAGAGCCGTACGAGGAAGAGGAAGAGGAACCGTACGAGGACGAGGAGGAGGAAGCGGGAGAGGGGGAGGAAGAAGAAGAGGAAGAAGAAGAGCCGGAGCCTGCGGAGGGCGAGGCAGAGGAAGAAGAGGAGGAAGAGCCCGAGCAAGAAGAGCCCGAGGAAGAGCCCGAGGAAGAAGAGCCAGAGGAAGAAGAACAACCAACTCCACCGCGACGGCGGGCCCGCTCCACGGATCGGAGTAGTTCCAAGCAGGCTGCTCCTGCCAAGAAGGCAGCGGCCAAGAAGACGACCAGCAGAAAGCCCGCAGCGAAGGCCACTCCCGCGAAGAAGAGTGCCGCCTCCAAGCCCACCGCGAAGAAGGCCGGCGCGTCGCCGAGGAAGAAGGCCACGAGCCAAACCGGCGCACGTAAGACGGCTGCCAAGAAGACAACTGCCAAGAAGGCGCCGGCCAAGAAGTCGGCCGCCAAGAAGGCGCCTGCCAAGAAGTCGGCCGCCAAGAGGGCACCTGCCAAGAAGAGTGCAGGCAGCTCGCCACGTAAGACAGCTGCCAAGAAGACGGCGGCCCGCAAGTCTGCGCGGAGGTAGGTCATGGCAAAGTCAGACCGCGACCGCACACAGGAATCCAACGCGGGCCTGGACCAGCTGTTCAAGGAACTGTCCGAGTACCTCGCCGCCCAGGCGGACCGACTGGCGGACAAAGCTTCCGACAAGCTCGGAGGCCTCACCGACCAGCTCTACGACGTGGCAGAGGGCGGCGGCAAGCTCTCCGACGTCGGCGGAATCGGCGCCCGCCTCCTGCAAGGCAAATCGCCGCTGAAAGCCATTGCCGGCCAGTCCTTTGCAAAGCTCAAGGACAAGGTGACCGACACCGCGTCCCAGGTCTTCGGCAAGGGCGGCAAGGGCCGCAAGAGCGGCGGCGGCAAGGTCGTCAACATCTACGAGGTGGCCGACGTCGGACTGCCGCTCCGTACGGTCTACGACCACTGGACGCAGTACGAGAACTTCAGCAGCTTCGCCAAAGGCGTGCGGGACGTGTCCCGCGACGACGAGACGACCAGCGACTGGAAGCTCAAGGTGGGACCGTCCAGCAGGAGCTGGAAGGCAACCGTCCAGGAGCAGGTTCCCGACGACCACATCATATGGACCTCCGAAGGCGCCAAGGGAACCACCCGCGGCGGCGTCAGCTTCCACGAACTCGCCCCGACACTGACCCGGATCGTCGTCCTCGTCGAGTACCACCCGGCCGGAATGTTCGAGAAGACGGGCAACATATGGCGGGCCCAGGGCCGACGCCTGCGCCTGGACGTCAAGCACTTCGTCCGCTACGTCACCCTCACCACCGAGGAGCCGGAAGGCTGGCGTGGGGAGATCCGGGACGGCGAAGTCGTCCAGACTCACGAAGAAGCTCTGGAGGAAGAGGAGGAGCGAGGCGACGAAGAGTCCGAGTACGCAGGCGATGAGGGTGGCGGAGAAGAGGAAGTCGAAGAAGGCGAAGAAGGTGACGAAGCCGAAGAAGGCGTAGAGGGCGTAGAGGGCGACGAAGCCGAAGAAGGCGACGAAGAGGAAACCGACGAATACGAGGACGACTCGGAGTACGAGGCCGACGAGCCCGAAGACGAGGCGGAGCTCGAAGATGAGGCGGAGGAGGGTGGCGAAGAGGACGAGGAAGACGAAGAGGCAGACGAAGAGGAATACGAAACCGCGCCCGCTCGCCGACGGCGCCGCTAGAACGCGTCGGCAGCGCGTCGGCCCGGGACTCGCGCCGACGGACAGCACGGGCAACGGCCGGGGCCGGCAGGACAACCTCTCCCGCCGGCCCTCGCTCGTGCTGTCCGCAACGCCGCGTCAGTGCTTGAGCGTGTCCTTCGCCTTTTCGCCGGTCTGCATGGCATCAGCAGCCGCCTGCTCGGCGCGCCCCTTCAGCTCCAGACTCTCGTTGCCGGTGGCCTTTCCAGTGGCCTCTTTCGCCTTGCCCTTGGTGGTCTTGGCGACGTTCTTGGCCTTCTTGCCTGCGCCCATTCCTCTCATCTCCAGGTATCGAGCTGTGTGGGCTCTGATAGCAATCCGGCGTGTACCCCGGATGAGAATGAGTACGCACGTTTCAGGCGGTGCTACGCCGTGTCGGCTTCGTAGAGCCGTCTGGCTCGCGCAGCCGCCCCGGTCAGGGTGAGGGGGACGCCGATGCTCTGGCACATCCGTCGGGTGCGCGCGATGGCGCTGAGCGTGGCGGGGGAGGGATCGGCCGTAGGCAGCTCGACGATGACTTCGGCGGGCCGATGAGCGTGCACCAGGGCCTGGATCTGGAGGGCCACTGCTGCGCGGTTGGTGACCTCCAGCTCGCGGTGGAGGGTGACGCGGAGGACCGCGTGGTCCATGGCATGGCTCATCAGCATGGTCTGCCTCCAAGCATTGATTCGATACCCCTGTTTGCCCAGCTTCGGACGGTTCGACGCCCGGGTTTCAGTGTCCGACAGTCACGGCGCCAGGACGGTCCGCCACGCTGGCCCGCCCTCTGGTCGGGGTTTGCCGGTGCGCTCTCGGCGTATGGGGTCCTGCGGACCCACGAGAGTTGCCCAGGCCATCCAGACTATGCAGGTCACGCCATTGATCGCATGCCCTGCATGCGATCCGGCGAGGCAGACGCCTGGTATGGGTCCGGACACGCTCCGTATCCATGGAGTCTCGGTCGAAGGCCGCGGTCGGGTCCAGGGGGATCACGCAAGAGGGGAGGATTCAGGCTGTCACCCACGAGAAGGGGCTCTCGTCGAGTCGCCGCAGCAGTTCGGCCGGATCCCGGTAGACGGCGGCGGCGCCGGCCTCTTCCAGGTCGTGGCGGGGGATGCCGCCGCACAGCACTCCCACGCATGTCACTCCGGCCGCCGTGCCGGCCTGCATGTCCCACACCGTGTCGCCGACGAACACCGCCCGCTCGGGCGGTACCCGCGCCAACTCCAGGGCCTGCAGCACCGGTTCGGGTGCGGGTTTGCCTTCCTCGACGTCATCGGCGCTGGCCGTGTCCGAGATCGCGTCGTCGGCGTCGATCGCACGGCGCAGAGCTCTGAGTTCGTTGTCCTTGGCAGAGGTGACGAGCAGGACCGTCCAGCCCTTGCCCGCCAGAGCCCGTAGCAGTTCGGCGGCCGATTCCAATGCGGGGAGCCGGTCGAAGTACGTGGCGTAGAGGGTGTCGTGTGCCGCGCTCAGGCGCTCGTCCTCCGTGCGATCACGATCCTCACCCAGGACGCGTGCGAGCAGGTCCTCGCCGGGCAGACCGACGGCACGATGGATGGCGTGCATCGGCACGGAGTGCCCCGCCTGGCGCAGGGCCTCCCACCACGCCGTTACGTGCAGGTGGTTGGTGTCCGCGAGGGTGCCGTCGACATCGAACAACGCTGCCCGGCTCATCTCGGCTCCCTCACCTCAGAGGTCCCGCAGGGCGGGCAGCAACTTCGTCTCCGCCCAGTCCAGGAAGGGTTCTTGGTGGTCGCCCCCGATCTGGACCAGGGCGACCTCCGTGAACCCGGCCTCGACGTAAGGGCGCACGGCCTCGACGACGGCGTGCACATCGTCGCCGCAGGGGATTGCCTCGGCGACGTCCTCGGGACGGGTGTGCGCCGTGGCCTTGGCGAAGCCCGCCGGGCCGGGCAGTTCGGCATTGACCTCCCAGCCGCCGAGGGCCCAGCGGAACTGCTCGTGCGCCCGAGCCACCGCCGCGGCGCGGTCGGGGTCGTAGCAGACCGGGAGCTGGCCGATGCACGGCTTGCCGGTGCCCCCGTGTGCCGCGAACGCGCTCAGCAGGTCCGCCTCGGGCTCGGTGGCGATCAGTGCGTCCGCGTTGCGGCCCGCGAGCTTGCAGGACTGCTCGCCGGAGACAGCGATGCCGATCGGAGGCGGCGCGGCGGGGAGATCCCAGAGCTTGGCGTTCTCCACGTCGAAATGCGTGCCGTGATGAGTGACGTACCCGCCCTCGAACAGCCCGCGAATGATGCCCACGGCCTCTTCCAGCATCTCCAGGCGGACGTGGGCCGCCGGCCATCCGGGCCCGACGACATGTTCGTTCAGGTTCTCGCCCGAGCCGAGGCCGAGGCGGAAGCGTCCGTCGGACAGCAACTGCATCGTCGCGGCCTTCTGGGCGATGACGACAGGGTGGTAGCGGAAGGTCGGACAGGTCACGAACGTCATCAGAGGGATGCGTGAGGTCGCCTGCGCCGCCGCGCCCAGAACGCTCCACGCGTACGGCGCGTGCCCTTGGGAGTCGAGCCAGGGGAAGGAGTGGTCGGAGATGACGGAGAAGTCGAAGCCCGCACGTTCCGCTCCGACGACGTGCGACACCAGTTCCTTGGGCCCGGCCTGCTCGGTCATCATGGTGTAGCCGATTCGTACCATATGAGGCACGTTGCCATAAATACCGTGACAAAACCCTCCGTACGCCGCCCTCCGTACGCCGCGTCCGGCCCCGTTTTGCCGCCGTGATCCCCGGGCACTCGCCCCAGGCGGAACGACACCCCGAGCCGCGGAGGTGCAGGATGTCCGGTAGCAGCGAGGACGGATCAGCTCCTGAGCCGTACGACGCGACGCCCTATCTGCCGAGCCGCGGCGGGCTGCCGGCACACCAGCGGGCTGCGGCCGACTGCCAGGGCTGCCCGCTCCACCGGGATGCGACGAGAACCGTCTTCGGACGGGGTGGCTCGGACGCCCGCCTGATGCTGGTGGGTGAGCAACCCGGCGATCAGGAGGACCGTGAGGGTGTCCCCTTCGTGGGGCCCGCCGGACGGCTGCTCTCCCGAGCCCTGCGCGAAGCGGGGATCGACGAGGACGGCCTCTATGTCACCAATGCGGTCAAGCACTTCAAGTTCACCCGCGACGAGACGCGGAAACGCCGCATCCACAAGACGCCCAGCTTGCGGGAGACCGTCGCCTGTCGTCCCTGGCTGATGGCGGAACTACGACTCGTCTCGCCCGAGTTGGTGGTCGTCCTGGGGGCCACGGCCGGACGGGCCCTGCTCGGGCCTTCGTTCCGTGTCGGCGCCGACCGTGGCGTGCCGCGCCCGCTGCCGGGCGCCGAGGACGGGCCGCGGGTGCTTGCGACCGTCCACCCCTCGGCCGTGCTGCGCGCCCGGGACCGCGATGCCGCTTACGCCGGCCTCGTCGCCGACCTCCGCACGGCGGCCGAAGCCCTCTGAACCCTGTTCGGCCCCTCTGGATCCCTGCTCGCCCTCTGGATCCCTGCTCGGCGGCGGTGCCACCGCGCGGAGCAGCCGGGGTCAGGCGGCGAGCACGATCGCATAGACGAGGAAGAACAGGGCGACCAGCACGGCCACGATGACGATGGCGACGAGCGGCCCCTTGGCCCAGCCGCGCTTGAGTGGACGGTACGGGCCCGCACCCGAGCTGGTGCTCGACTCTGCGGGCGGTGTCTCTCCGGGCTGCGTGGTGCCGCTGGAGCGCGGGTCCTGGCGCGGATCCGGATCAGGGTTGTAGGTGCCCATCGCGCACTCCTTTCCGCTCCGGACGTGTGTGACGTCGTGCGGCTGCCCGCAAGCCCGCCGATCATGCTCGGCGGAGACGACCGACGCGGGTTCACGCCGGTGATCAGCCCTTCAAGATGTCCTTCCCCTTCTCCTTGGCCTCCCGGGCCTTACCACGACTCTCCAGCGCGGCACCCTTGGCGGCTGTGGTCTTGTCGCCCAGAGCGCCGGCCGTCTTCCGTATGGCCTTGCCGGCCGCTTGCTCGGCCTTGGCCTTGGCCTTCTCGCTGGCACTCATGTCGTTCCTCTCATACATGCCCCTCCTTCCTCCTACCCGCCGACCCAATGCGGAACCAGGCGTTCCGTACATGTGTTCTCCAGCCCCCGTTCCTCCGGCCCCGTTTCTCCGGCCCCCGTCTCCGCCCCGCGTTCGGGCGCCCGACGTGCCGGTGGGCGGAGTACGCGCCAGCCTGGGAGGAGTTCTTCTGCACATACGACCCGGAGGTTCTCCGCAGTGGACCCACCTCGACAGCCCGACCCGCGCGGATGGCTCGGACGTGCGAAGCAGAGCGTCGCCGCCTTCAGTGAGCGTCGAGCGCGGCTCCAGGCCCAACGGGAGGCCGAGGACGACAGTGCGTGGGACGAATCGCTGCCTCCGGAACTGCGCCGCGGTGACCGTCGGAGACCGCAGGGCCCCGCGGCTTCGGTGCCCTGGGCTGTTCGGGTGGCCGCGGAGGCCGGTTGGCGGTTCCTGGTGCTCGCGGCCACCATCTGGGTGCTGATGCGGGTCATCGGAGCGGTACGTCTGGTCGTGCTCGCCTTCGTGGTCGCGCTTCTGGTCACCGCGCTGCTCCAGCCGACGGTCGCCCGGTTGCACCGACACGGACTGTCCCGCGGTGCGGCGACGGCGTTGACGGCGACCTGCGGATTCGTACTGCTCGGACTCGTCGGATGGTTCGTTGTCTGGCAGGTGCTCGACAACCTCGGCGATCTCTCCGAACGCGTTCAGGAAGGCATCGACGAACTCAAACAATGGTTGCTCGACAGCCCACTCCACGTCACGGAAAAGCAGATCAACGACATCGCGGAAGCGCTGAGCGACACGATCGGCAACAGTACGAGTGAGATCACGTCCGCCGGCCTGAAAGGCGTGACCGTTCTGGTGGAGGTGATCACCGGGCTGTTGCTGGCCATGTTCGCCACGCTCTTCCTGCTGTACGACGGCAAGCGCATCTGGCGGTGGACGCTCAAGCTGGTCCCCGCGGGGGCACGCCCCGGGGTCGCCGGCGCCGGCCCGCGCGCCTGGCGGACCCTCACCGCCTACGTGCGGGGCACCATGATCGTGGCCATGATCGACGCCGTCTTCATCGGCGTGGGAATCCACTTCCTCGGCGTGCCGCTCGCCGTCCCCATCGGCGTGGTGATCTTCCTGTCCTCCTTCGTGCCGCTCGTCGGCGCCGTCGTCTCCGGAGCACTCGCAGTCGTCGTCGCGCTCGTCACCGAGGGCGTCTTCACCGCGCTGATGGCGCTGATGGTCGTCCTCGTGGTGCAGCAGATCGAAGGACACGTGCTCCAGCCGTTCATCCTGGGCCGGGCCGTGCGGGTTCACCCGCTGGCGGTGGTCCTGGCCGTCGCCACGGGCGGCACCGTCGCGGGGATCGGCGGGGCCGTCGTGGCGGTTCCCCTCGTGGCCGTGGGCAACACCGTGGTCGGGTACCTCCGTGCCCACCCCGCGGGGAGCGCCGGGGACGCGGCGCAGCCGCGAGAGCCCCCGGGCGGGGAGCAGGAGGCGGACACCGAGGACACCGGGCAGGGCGAGGACACGGACCGGTGACCGCGAGACGGCCGGTGCTCGCTGCCGGCGTCAGGAGGGCGGGTACGCGGCGTACTTGAGGCGGCGTGCGAGGTGGGCGGTGTTGGCGGCGAGGGTCTTGGTGGTGGCGGCCGTCTTCTCGGGGGTCGGTTCATGGCTTCGCCGACCCAGTACGTCACGGCGTTGGGGGCGAGCGTGAAGCCGACGTCGTTCAGGCCCTGGAACAGGTCGGCACTGACCTTGTGCGCGCCGTCCTCGTTGCCGACCACGCAGACCCCCGCGACCTTGCCGTATGTGAGCATTCGGCCCTGGTCGTCGGCCTCGCCGAGTTCCGCGTCCAGGCGCTCCAGGACACGCTGGGCGACGCTGGAGGGATGGCCGAGCCAGATCGGGGTCGAGAGGATCAGGATGTCGGAGCTGAGGATCGTGTCCCGGATCTCGGGCCACGCGTCCCCTTCGCCCATGTCCGTCTTGACCCCCGTACGCACGTCGTGGTCCGCGATCCGGATCACCTTCCCCGTGACGCCGTGTCCGCCGAGCTCGGCCATGGCCTGTTCCGCCAGCAACTGCGAGCTGGAGGGGGTGGGGGACGGGGAGAGGGTGCAGACGAGCGCGACGGCGCGGAGCGGTGTGGTCTCGTTGGCTTCCATGAACACGCGGCTACCCGGCGAGTGCCGGCTTGTAGCAGCGGTGCAGCGGGTTTGACCGTTCATGTGGGGGAGGCCACGCGGGTCCAACTGGACGGCGGACCGGTGAATGCGTCCATCCTGCACGGGTAGGCGCACGACATGTCCGGCAGCCTCACCGACAGCACCCTGTCCCTGCTGGCCCATGGCTATGCGTGGGCTCCGGACCTGCGGCGGGCCCATGCCGGCGCGCCGCTGGTACGTACGCATCTGATGGGGCGGCCCACTGTGCTCCTGCACGGCCCCGATGCCGTCGCCTTCTTCTACGACGAAGACCACGTCCAGCGCCACGACGCTCTGCCGGGACAGGTGGTCGACACCCTGTTCGGCAGGGGAGCCGTGCACACCCTGGACGGGACGTCGCACCGGGTGCGCAAGCAGATGTTCGTCTCCCTGCTCATGTCGGCGGACGGCATCGCCGCCCTGACCTCGCTGGTCGAGAGCAGCTGGCACGACGCCGTGCGGGGCTGGGAGGGGCGCCGGGTGGTCCTCTTCGACGAGGTGGCCACCGTGCTCGCGCGGGCCGTCTGCGACTGGGTGGGCCTGCCCGTCCCGGACGACGCCGCTCCGGAGATCGCCGAGGACTGCGTCGCCATGATCGACGGCTCCGCCACCGTCGGCCCCCGGCACGTGCGCGCACGACGCGCCCGGCACCGCCAGGAGCAGGCCCTCGCGCGGGCCGTCTCCGACATCCGCGGACAGGGTCCGCACCCGGACGGTCCCTTCGCACCGTCCCGGCACTCCGGTCAGGCCGGCTCCCCATTGGAGACGGTCGCCCTGCACCGCGAGGCGGACGGGACCCTTCTCGATCCGCACACCGCGGCCGTCGAACTCGTGAACATCATCCGTCCGACCGTCTCCATCGCCTGGTTCGCCGTCTTCGCCGTCCATGCCCTCCACCGCCATCCCGACCAGCGCGAAGAGCTGCTTTCCGGCGGGCCCCGCTATGCCCGCGCGTTCGCCCACGAAGTCCGACGCTTCTACCCGTTCGTGCCCTTCGTCGGAGCCCTGGCCGCCCGCGACCTCACCTACGCCGGGACCGAGATCGCGGCCGGGACGCTGCTCCTCCTCGACGTGTACGGGCAGGACCACGACCCCGATCTGTGGAAGCGGCCGTACCACTTCTACCCCGGGCGTTTCCGCGCCCGCGAACCAGGACGCGACCGACTCATACCCCAAGGCGGCGGCGACGCGCGTACCGGCCATCGATGCCCCGGCGAGGACATCACCATCGCGCTGCTCAGCCATCTCTCGCCCGCCCTGGCCGCCCTGGACTTCGACGTACCGCGACAGGACCTCTCCATCCCGCTCAGCCGGATCCCGACGCGGCCCCGTAGCGGATTCGTCCTCGACATCGCCCACCACCAGCCAAGGAGTGGCCATGCCTCGCGGCTCCAGCCCCAAGCGTGAACGCCAGTACGAACACATCAAGGAGAGTGCGGAGGAGCGCGGTGAGAGCCCGAAGCGGGCCAAGGAAATCGCCGCACGCACCGTCAACAAGGAACGCGCGCGCTCGGGCGAGTCGAAGACCGCGAGCCGTTCCTCGATCGAGGACATGTCGTCCTCCAAGCGTGGCGGGCAGCGCTCCCACAGCGGATCGCAGGGCCCCACCAAGGAGCAGCTCTACAACGAGGCGAAGAAGCGCAACATCGAGGGCCGCTCGAAGATGGACAAGGCGGAACTCAAGCGCGCCCTCGGCCGCTGAAGCACGGCACCGGGCGCATCGAGAGGGCACCGCGCCTGCTCTGCTCGGGACGGGCACCGCTCTTGCTCTGTCGCGGACCGCCTCTGTCGCCCGACCGCCTCTGCCGCAGACCGGCTCCCCCGGCACCCGCACCTTGCGGAGCGGGCCGGGGGAGTCCGCGGGTCTGATGAGGGGTCAGTAGTAGTGGCGCCGGCCTCCCACTGCATGTCCGACGGATCCGAGGATCCACAGGACGGCGCCGACGACGGCCAGGACGATCCCGATGGTCCAGATGATGGATATGCCGGTGAGGAACCCGATGATGAGCAGAATGACTCCGACCAGGAGCATGGCGTACCTCGGTCTCTCGATGGGGACAGGCCCGTGGCAAGGCCACGGGCAGACGGCGGGGCGGCGGAGCCGGTAATGTCCCGCCACCCATATGCAGCGAGTGCCCCCATCCCGCTGTTGTATGTGCCCCGGCCTCGCACCAGCGCCTCGGGCGACGTTCGACGTGTCGGGAGGTCTCAGCCCTGGCAGATGGCGAAGATGGTCGGGTCCGTAACCGTCCGAAGCTGAGGGCGTTGCTGTGAACTGTCGCTGTGCTGGAGCGGTCCTGCGGTGAAAGCTGACGAGCCGACGGGGAGCGGGATGGGTCCGGTTCTGGCGTGGGTACTGGAGCGGTCGCACGACGCGTCCGCCGGTGAACTGCCCCTCCTCATCGACGAGGCCGCGCGACGCCTGGGGGCGACGAGGGCGCGCCTGTACGTGGCCGACGTACAGCAGGCGGGGCTGGCGGTGCTCCCCCTCCGCGACAGCGCGGTCCCGCGGTCGGATCTCTCGGCGGCGGATGACGGCGACAGACTCGCCATCGACAGCTCACTGGCCGGACTGGCCTACCGCACCCAGCGAGTCCAATTGGCCGCTGACGGCGGCACCGCCTGGCTGCCGATGATCGACGGGATCGAGCGCGTCGGAGTCATGGAAGCAGGACCAGGACTGGACTCCGGCTGGCTGGACTCCTGCAAGGCCCTGGCAAGCCTGGCCACGCTCCTGGTCATCTCCAAGACCACCCACAACGACCTCCTCGTGGAACGAGGGCGAAGCCGCCCCATGACGCTCCAGGCCGAACTGCTCTGGGCGTTCCTGCCGCCCAGGACGATCGGGACCAGACAGGCCACGTCGACCGCTGTTCTGGAGCCGGCGTACGACATCGGCGGTGACGCCTTCGACCACGGCTTCACCGACGGGGGCCTGCACCTGACACTCCTGGACGCCATGGGCCACGACCTCGCCTCCGGCGGCGCCAGCGCGGTCGGCCTGGCAGCCTGCCGTTCCACCCGTCGCTCCGGCGGTACCTTGCCCGACATCGCCGGCACCATCGACCGCACCCTCGGTCAATGGATCCCGAACCGCCTCATGACCGGGATCATCGCCGAACTCGACACCGTGCGAGGGGAGCTCACCTGGGTCAACTGCGGCCACCCGGCGCCCCTGCTGATCCGCGACGGTCATGTGCTGACCGCCGCTCTGGAAAGACCTGTGCAGCTTCCCTTCGGCTTCGGATTCCACGCCCAGTCGCCCCCGACGCAGCACCGTACGCGGTTGGAACCCGGCGACCGTGTCCTTCTTTACAGCGACGGCGTCACCGAGGCACGCTCCACCCACGACGAACTGTTCGGCGAAACCCGCCTCGCCGATACGATCATCCGCTCCATGGCGGCAGGCCACCCCGCACCGGAAGCCCTCCGCCGCCTGATCCAGAACCTGCTGACGCACCAGAACCATCGCCTCACCGACGACGCCACCATCCTCCTCGCGGAGTGGCACCCCACCGACTGAGCGCGATGACTCTGCGTGTGGCATCGTCACGGAGAGCGCGGAAGCTCGTGAGCGTCGGAAGCTCGTGAAAGGGGAGCAGCCCATGTCGGGTCTGGATGGCTTCACGGAGGCGCTCGATCCCCCCATGTACGTGGTGACGGCTGTGGCCGCGGACGGCGAGCGGGCCGGGTGCCTCGTGGGGTTCGCCTCGCAGTGCTCGATCAACCCCGCGCGCTTCACGGTGTGGCTGTCCCGGAAGAACCACACCTATGGCGTGGCCTGCCGCTCCTCCCACCTGGCCGTGCACGTCCTGAGCCGTACACGGATGGAGACCGCGCGGCTGTTCGGCGAGGAGACCGGCGAAGAGATCGACAAGTTCGCCCGGGTGGACTGGACGCCCGGGCATGGCGGCGTACCCGTACTCTCCGACGCCTCCGCCTGGTTCGTCGGCCGGGTGGAGACCCGGTGGGACGGTGGCGACCACGTCGGCTTCCTGCTCGACCCGGTCGCCGAAGGTTCCTCCGTACCCCCGGCAGCCGAACAGCCCGGCCTCCTGTGCCTCAGCGACGTCGCCCACTTCTCTCCCGGCCATCCGGCCTGAGACGTGACGACGCGAGGCGCATGTCAGGACCGGGAGGCTACTGCTCCGAGTCGTCCGGGGTCTCCCAGGAATCCTGGCGGGCACGCGCGGGAGGGTTCTGGTCCACAGGTCGGGCGCCGGGGTCCTTGCGGGCCGAGACGCGCCTGATGCCGTACCAGATGGCGGCCACCAGGAGCGCGGCCACGACCACGCCGACCACGACGAGGAGGAGCGACGACGAACCGGCGGCCGCGAGCGGCAGGGAAGTGATCATGCGCTGCGACTACCCCCTATCGCCTCAGGCACACGGACCCGGAAGACCAGGGCCCCCGCGGCGACGCCCGCGCTCCGGCCCCGGCTCCCGTTTTCGGTCAGACAAGGGCCGTGAACAGCTCGTTGCATGCCTCTTCGCACGAGCGGCAGGCTTCGGCGCAGAGGCGGCAGTGCTCGTGCATGTCGGCATGGGAGGCGCACTCGTCGCCGCACGCCTTGCAGGCCATGGCGCACGCCCGGAGGATGGCGGCCGTGATGTTGGCGTCGTATCCGGTGTGGCGCGAGAGCACGGCGGCGGTGGCGGTGCAGATGTCGGCGCAGTCCATGTCGGTGCGGATGCACTTGGTCAGGTCGCCCACCATGCCCTCGGACAGGCAGGCGTCCGCGCAGGCGGTACACGCCTGGGCACAGGCGAGGCATTCCTCGATGCAGCGGGTGAGCTTGGCCTGGTCGATGTCGCCGAGGTCGGCCGGGTAGGTGGCGAGCATGTCCTTGACGGTGGTGGACATCAGAGGTGCCTCCCTCTCCGCAGGGGCCGGCGGAACCAGGGCGGCCGCCATGAAAGCCTCCGGGTACACCTCCAGCTAACGCCCCTCGACGCGTACGCGCACGGCGCATCCTCACGGTGCGGCGGGCGCCCGCCCCGCGCGAGGACGGAGCACCTCACTTGATAGGCAAGTCGCTACTTGCCTATCGTGGTGGTCATGGCGGAGGATGTCTTCAAGGCGCTGGCCGACCCCACCCGTCGGCGCATCCTCGATGAGCTGGTGGAACGCGACGGCCAGACCCTGTTCGAGATTTGCACACGGCTGGTGACCAAACACGGTCTGGGGCTGTCCCGCCAGGCGATCAGCCAGCATCTGGCCGTACTGGAATCCGCGGGGCTGGTCCGTTCGCGACGCCAGGGCCGCTACAAGTTCCATGATCTGAACACCGAACCCCTCGAGCGCATCGTGACCCGATGGCTCAGGCCCGATAACCCGGAGGGCACCCCATGAGGATCCACCTGGCCAGCGTCTTCGTCGACGACCAGGAAAAGGCCCTGCGCTTCTATACGGACGTGCTGGGCTTCGTGAAGAAGCACGACGTCCCGGTGGGTACGGACCGGTGGCTGACCGTGGTCTCGCCGGAGGATCCCGACGGGGTCGAGCTGCTGCTCGAGCCGTCCGGCCACCCCGCGGTACAGCCGTACAAGACGGCGCTGGTCGAGGACGGCATCCCGGCCACGTCCTTCGCCGTGGACGACGTCCATGCCGAGTTCAGCCGGCTGCGCGAGCTCGGCGTGCAGTTCACCCAGGAGCCGCTGGAGATGGGCCCGGTCACCACCGCCGTCCTGGACGACACCTGCGGCAACCTGATCCAGATCGTGCACAGCAAGTAGCCCGTCGTGGCGGATCTCCGCTCAGCCCGCCGCCCGGCGTGCTCCGCGGGGCATCCGGTACAGCACGCACCGGCGAAGCGGCCCTTCGGGCACGCTCGGATCTTCGAAGTCGTCGGCCGGGTCGCGGGTCATGCCGATCCTGCGCATCACTGCCTGGGAACGCACGTTGTGGACGGTCGTCGTCGCGATGATCTCCGGCAGCCCGAGTTCGTCGAAGCCGAAGGCCAGGCAGGCCAGGGCGGCCTCGGTGGCGTAACCGTGCCCCCACGCCGAACGCGTCAACCGCCACCCGACGTCCACCCCCGCGAACGGCATGCCCTCGTCCACCTGGTCCAGGCCGGCGCGGCCGATGAACTCACCGGTCTCCCGCGCTTCCATCGCCCACCATCCGAAGCCCCGCTCGTCGAACTCGGCCTGCATGCGTGCCACCACGGCATCGCTCTGATCCCGCGTCAGCAGTTCGCCCAGGTGTTCCCGGACTTCGGGATCGGCGTTCATCGCCGCCCACGGCGCGAGGTCGGACTCGCGCCAACGGCGGAGCAGCAGACGATCGGTACGCAGTTCTGACATGCCGGCCAGCTAACGCCATCACGCTCAGGGTGTCGATCGGATATCCCGGCCGAGTACGGCGTCACCGCCGCCTCCTGGGATCCGGTGACCGGGGCGGCCGAATTACCGTGCCTCGGCCGGGGAGGTCGTCGCGGACACGTGTTCGCGGACCGCGATCCGGGCCAGCTTCGTCAGCATCATGCCGTTGCGGACGGCGACGATGTAGTCCACGGGGAGTCCGTGCATCCGGATGCCGGGGCCCCGGAGGGGGTGCCAGTCGAGGGTGAAGAGGGTGTTCTCGCCCCAGGGCGTCAGGCGCATGGCGATACGTGCCGCGCCGAAGGGATCGGCCTTCGCCTCCAGCTCCAGGCGTTGCTGCGGCTCGCAGATGCGGACGACGCAGGTGTCGTCGAGGGTCAAGGGGCCGGCGCCGACTCGTACCTCCAGGCGCGCGCCTACTGCCGGCCAGTGCGGGTCCGCGGCGAGGACCTGCTGGGTTCCTGTCACCCACTCGCCGTAGCGCTTGCCGTCGGACAGCAGGCGCCAGACCTCGGACGGCGAGCTCAGGATCAGACGGCGGTTCCGGGCCACGCTGATCACGCTCCTTCTGGAGGGCGGGGGACATGGGAGGGGCGGTCGCCGCTCGTGGGCCTGGCCTCCAGCCTCGTACCGTCCGCCCGCCCGCGCAGTCCGACTGGTCCGAACGGATCCCTCCCGGCCGTCACCCGGCGGCGGCCCACCCCGGGATCGTCGGCAACACCTTCTCCGCGACCCGGAGCAGCGCCGCGTCGTCCGGCCACCCGCCGTCCTCGCGCCACAGGGCCAACTCGAAGGAGCCACCGCTGTCCTTCGTGTCCTGGGCCACGGTGAGAACGCGGGCCGGCACGCCGGGACCGCTGCGCGCGTCGCTCCCGTCGAGGCGGAAGCTGATGCTGAGGGTGCGATCCGAGTAGAAGACCGCCGGGCGGCCCAGAACCGTTCGCTGTTCCACGCCCTTCCCCAGAAAGACGGCGGACTCGGCGACCGGAAGACCGCCGTAGGCGGCCGACAGCGTCACGGTGTAGGTCCCGAACTCGACCTCGGCCGAGGGAGTGACGATCTCCTCACCGCCGACGGGCTTGAAGGTGCTGCCACTGCCGTTGGCGGTCTTCGGGATCTCGCCTGGCGTGCCCAGCAGTTCAGCGAGGTCGGGACGGTTCAACGCCTCGCACAGTTCCGCCCCGGAGACGCGCGGCGGCGACTTCGCGGTCTCGGGAGCCTTCTCGGGATCCCCGTCGGAGCACGTCGCGGGCCCCGGTTCCTTGTACGGGGCCGACGTGTCCTGGAACGTCCACACACCGAAACCGAGTGCCGCTATCAATACGACGGCCGTGACGGCCTGCCCCCACGCACCCGCGCCTCTCGGAAGCGCGTCGATGTCGTCTGCCATCTCCCCCACCTGCGGTGATCCCCCATACGTGCCCGGGGACCTTAACCCGTGATCATCCGGCGGACAAGGAGAATTCAGGTGCTGGGCCGTCGCCGAGGTGATCTCCCGGTCCGACAGCGGTACGTTCCGCGACGCGGCCTGCCCGGAGCGGACCGACAGCATCGCGGGCTCCACGCCTGCCCAGCCGCCCCCCGCCTACCGGCTGAGCCAGCCGCGCAGCAGCCGGCTCACGGCCGGCATCGCCGCGTACGTCATCAGGACGTTGAAGACGCAGGCCATGACCGCGCTGCTGAGCACGAGGGGAAGCCCGGTCAGATGGGGCAGCAGGAAGTAGCTGCCGAGGAGGGAGATCGGGTAGATCGCCAGGGTCGCGCTGATCGCCATCTTCCACCGCGGCGGCGCCGGGCGCGTCGAGCCCGGCTTGGCGAACCAGGTCTCCATGCCGGTCAGTTGCCGCCGGGCGATCTCGGTGTGGTGATGCCCCTCGCAGTCGTCGAACCAGGCCGCCCGCTCTGGCGACTCCTGCCAGGCCCGGCATGCCGCCGCGTCGCGGAAGCGGTGGACGAGGAACCAGGGCGCGTCGCCTCCCGTGGACCGGAAGAGCCCGTAGCCGAGATGGCCGGGAAATCTGGCCGCGCTGTCGAGAATGCCCTGGGCCCACCGCTCGAAGGCGGCTTCGTATCCGGGCTCCACCCGGCGGGCTATCAGCAGCGTCACCTCGCCGGTGTCGGCGGGGACGGTGGCGTGCTCGAGGCTCACCGCAGTCACTCGTACTCCTCATGATCACGCCGCGCCCGCGCCCACTCTACGCTGCGCCCGGCCCCGGGCCCGGCCGAGGCCCTCAGTAGTACTCGCGCATGATCTCCGTGGCCCAGGCCGGCTGGGTCACGTCGCCGATCGGGCCGAATTCGGCCATGTAGGGCTTGATGTCGAGGACCGGGGTGCCGTCGACCGCGTCGAGGCCCGTCACATGGATGTCGAGTCCCTCGGCCTTGACCACTCGGCAGCGCGAGACGCCGAGCCGGTTGGGACGGTTCTTGCCACGCTGGGCGAAGATGCCCACCAGGGGCCAGTCGGTGTTGCCGCGAGGGTGGCGAGCGCCGGTCTCGATCTTCTGGGGCGGTACGCGGTCGAAGTGGTAGACGACCTCGATGTGCGAGAAGGCGTCGAGGCCGGCGAGCGCGTCGGGGGTGAACCGGCTCCCGTCCAGGCGGATGACCGCGGACACCTCGCCCCAGGCGTCGTCGAAGACCTCGCCGCGGCCGCCGACGACGTGCCCCACCGGCAGGGAGACGACGTCGGCGGGCGGGGCCGTCGGCGCGCCGCCGACCAGCAGGTCGCCCGGATCGGCGCGGTGGACGGAGAGGGGCACGTCGTCACCAGGGACGCCCAGCAGTTCGCCCAGCTCCTCGCGCAGCGTGCGCAGCAGCCCCTCGACCGCTTCCGGCGTACAGGACTCCTCGCAGCTGACGAAGCCCATGGGGGAGGACGGTCCGGGGCCCCGACCTTCCGCGCGCCGGCCGGTACCCATGTCGGCGCCGACGCCCCTGTCCGGATCGACCTGCTGCCACGTCACCCAGGTTTCACCGGCCGGGAGTTCGAGGCGGGCGGTGACCGCGGTGGCAATGCGTTCCAGGGCGGCGCGGCCAGGGCTCGGCTCGGGGGACAGGAGGGCGATCACGGGCATGGGGCAGCCTTTCCGGTAGGTGGTTGCGGCCGTGCGCGTTGATCGCACGGCCTGGCGCAGGTTACGTCCTCGCGGCCGTGACGGCGAAAGGTTTGGCGGGGGCGCGGTGTGCCGGGCGGACTGCCGGGAGCACGACACAACCGCCCGGCCGCGCAGGGAAGTTCGCGGACGAGACCCGGCATACGAGGTTGTAGTTCGTGCTACGAACTTATATGGTTCGTGGCGCGAACTCTTTTCTCATCTTGGTCTGGAGCGTGAACCATGAGTCGTACGGTCGCAGTCATCGGCGGTGGTTACGGGGGAGCAGCCGTCGCCAAGGCGCTGGAGAGCGAAGCGGATGTCGTGCTCATCGACCCCCGCGACGCGTTCGTGAACGCCGCCGGGTCGCTGCGGGCCCTGGCCCAGCCCGACTGGGCGGGCAACATGTTCTTCCCCTTCGACACGCTGCTCCCGAAGGGCGAGGTCATCCGCGACCGCGCCGTCTCCGTGGACCCCGCGGGCGTCACCCTCGCCTCCGGTCGGCGGGTGGACGCCGACTATCTCGTCCTGGCCACCGGCTCCAGCTACGCCTACCCGGCCAAGCCCAAGTCCGACTCCACGCGTGACGCACTGGACGACCTCCGCCGGAGCCACAAGGAGGTCGCCGGCGCCGACAAGGTGCTCATCCTCGGCGCGGGGCCCGTCGGCCTCGAACTGGCCGGTGAGATCAAGGAGGTCTGGCCGCACAAGCACGTGACCGTCGTCGACCCGGCGCCGGAGCTGCTGCCCGGATTCGAGCCGGAGGTGGTCCAGGACCTGCACGGCCAGCTCGACGCGCTCGGCGTCGAGCTGCGACTGGGCACCACTCTGGCGGACGCACCGAAGACCGAGTCCGGCCGGACCGGCGCGTTCACCGTCACCACCACCACCGGTGACGAGATCGCCGCCGACATCTGGTTCCACGCCTACGGAGTGCACGTCAACAGCGACTACCTGGCCGACGGCCGGCTCACCACCCGCACGGCCCAGGGTCGCGTCCCCGTGACCGAGACCCTCCATGTCCACGGGCACGAACACGTCTACGCGGTCGGTGACATCACCGACGTGGACGAGGCCAAGATGGCCGGATACGCGATGCAGCACGCCGAGGTGGTCGTCAAGAACATCACCGCCCAGCTGCGCGGCGAGCAGCCCACGGCCACCTACCGGCCGCTGCCGCACCCCATGATCCTGCTCCCGCTCGGTCCGCGTGGCGGCGTCGGACAACTGCCCTCTCCCGACGGGCCGTTCACCGCCCCGACCGCCATGGTCTCCGAGTACAAGGGCGCCGATCTCTTCACCGGCCGCTTCATCGGCCAGTTCGGCCCCACCGCCGCCACGGCCACCATCGACTGAACGGAAAGGCAAGGAAATGTCACGCCACCACGTCGTCTTCGGCTTCGGCGCGCACAGCACCGTCGACGACCAGCCGGAACTGCTACGCATGACCGAACTGGCCGATCGCGAAGGGCTCGACCTGTTCTCGCTGTCCGACCACCCCTACATCGGGGCCCGGTTGGACGCGTACGCCACGCTCGGATTCGTACTCGGGCACACTCGGCGACTCGCCGGCTTCGCCAACGTCACCAATCTGCCGACCCGCCCGCCCGCCATGCTGGCGCGCGCGGTGACCACGCTGTCGGCGCTGTCCGGCGGACGCGTCGTGCTCGGCATGGGCGCCGGCGGACTGTGGGACCGGATCGCGGACATGGGCGTCCCGCCGCTGTCGGCGGGTGAGGCGGTGGAAGCCTTCGAGGAGGCGATCGTCCTGGTGAAGAAGTTGTCGGGCGGGGGTCCGCCGGTCACCTTCCAGGGGCGTCACTACCAGGTGAAGGACATCGAGCCTGCCGCGGAGCCGGCGCCGCCGGTGTGGACCGGCTCGGTGGGGCGCAAGTCCCTGGCCGCGACCGGCCGGGTGGCCGACGGCTGGATTCCCGGTCACGCGGCGGACTGGCTGAGCGAGCGGTACCGGGGCTCGCGCCCGGTGATCGACGAGGCGGCGACGGCCGTGGGCCGTGAACCGGGCGAGATCCGCACGGTCTTCAACCTCCCCGGCCGGATCACCGATCGCCCCTCGGCCGCCACACGGGACGGCGAAGGCCGCTGGATCGGCGGCTCGCCGGACCAGTGGGTCGAGGAGCTGACCGGGGCCGTGCTGGAGCACGGCGCGTCCGGCTTCGTGCTCTTCTCGCCGCGCGGCGGTACCCCGGACATCGCGTCGCTGGGTCGCTGGGCGGGAGAGATCGTCCCGGCCGTCCGCGAAGCGATCGCGAAGGAGGCCGGCTAGGGCCTGTCCGGCGGATCGGGTCCGCACGGATGGTGGGCTCCGGACGGGACCGTGGGCGTTCTGCTCTCCTCGCCCCTCAGGCCCGGGAGCTGTCCCTGAGTCGGTCGCGCTGGATGCGGTGGGCGAGGGTGCGGCGCACCGAGGGTGAGGCGGTCGGGGTGACCTTCGCGGGGATGTCGAGGCCCCGGCTGATGGTGTCGTACGCGGCCCGGAAGGCGGCGGGCAGCCGCTCCCGGTGCACCCTCAGGTCCTCCTCGACCAGGCGCCGCAGCGCGTCGACGTTCTGAGGGGTGAAGCGTTTCCTCCCCCGGGCGAGCGCGTCGACCTCGCGCGTGCAGCGGGCGGTTTCGCCACAGGTCTCGGAGATCTCCTCGGCGAGCCCCCACAGGCGTCCCTCGAGCCACGGGATGTCGTACTGGTCGAGGGAGAGCTCCACCGGCGGCGGCGGGTCGCCGAGTCTGTACTTCGCCACCTGCTTGGACACCGCGGGCTGGCTCATGTCGGCGATCCGGGCGATCCGGTCCTGCGTCCAGCCGAGGCCGGCGAACAGCTGGATCATCTCGGCGCGCAGCTTCCGCATCTCCTCGCCGGCGCGGATGACCTCGTTCATGGCGGTAAGCATCCGCTCCGCCTGTTCCTCGGTCAGCGTCTCGGGGTGCTGATGGTTCCGATGCGAGTTCTCGTGCTCCGCGCCTGCCATGACTCGGTTATACACCCCGCAACCACCGCGCCATAACCGGGTTGTACAACCTCGTTATGGGTGGCAGGATCACCGGCATGCCCACCTTCTCCGCGTCAGACGGAACCCGCCTCGCCTACCGTACGGAGGGAGCCGGCGATCCCGTCGTCTGCCTCCCCGGCGGCCCCATGGACTCCCGCTATCTCGGCGACCTCGGCGGGCTGTCCGCGCACCGCCGCCTGATCCTTCCGGACCCGCGCGGGACCGGCCTGTCCGCGATTCCCGCGGACACCTCCTCCTACCGCTGCGACCGCCTCGTCGACGACGTCGAGGCCCTGCGCGAGCACCTCGGGCTGACACGCATGGACCTGCTCGGCCACTCCGGCGGCGCGAACCTCGCGGTGCGGTACGCGGCCAGGCACCCGGACCGCATCGGCAGGCTTCTCCTGATCACCCCCGGCACCGCGGCCGTCGGCATCACGATCACCGGGGAGATGCGTCGCGAGGGAGCGCGACTCCGTGGCGACGAACCATGGTTCCCCTCGGCGTTCGCCGCCCTGCAGGCGATCACCGAGGGCACGGGCAGCGACTGGGAGGCCATCGCCCCCTTCTTCTGGGGCCGTTGGGACGCCGCGGCCCGGAAACACCACGCGGCGAGCCGGCCGGACAACGCGGACGCCGTCGCCGGCTTCGGAGCCGACGGTGCCTACGACCCGCCGGCCACCCGTGCGGGGCTCGCCGCGCTCCGCGTCCCCGTCCTGCTGCTCGCCGGGGAGTTCGACCTCAACAGTCCGCCCGAGTCGACGGCCGAGTTCGCCGACCTGTTCCCGGACGCCTCACTCGTCGTGCAGTCCGGGGCCGGCCACTACCCCTGGGTCGACGACCCGGACCGGTTCGTCGAGGCCACGGCGTCCTTCCTGTGCTGACGGTGTGCGCCCGGGGTGTACCCGAACGCACGGCGGAACACCTCGATGAACGCGCTGGTGGACGACCAGCCGCAGCGGTGCGCGACCGTGGTGACCGGCATGTCGTCGGCCAGCATGCGCAGGGCGTGGTAGAGGCGTGCCTGGGTGCGCCACTGAGGGAACGTCATGCCGAGCTCGGAGCGGAAGAGCCGGCTGAGAGTGCGTTCGCCGGCTCCGGTCGCGGCGCCGAGCTCGGCCAGGGTCCGGGGGTCGGCCGGGTCGTCGCGCAGGATCGCGCAGACGGCCGCGAGCCGGGGATCGGCCGGGGCGGGCAACCTCATGGGCTGCTGGGGCGAGGCCCGCAACTGGTCGCGTAGCACGCCCAGCAGCCGGAGGCGTTCGGCGCCGGTGTCCTCGGGCGTACGCGTGTAGGCGAGGATCAGTTCGCGCAGGAGCGGGCTGACGGAGAGGACGGTGGGGGCGTCCAGACCGAGCGGGTTGTCGTTCGCCGGCAGGCCGATCAGGTGCAGGTCCAGATGGCCGTGGGCGCGGTGGGCGTGAACGGTTCCGGCCGGGACCCAGATCGCGCGCGTACCGGGTGCGAACCAGGTGCCGGCGTCGGTGGTGACGGCCAGGACGCCCGAGCCCGCGTAGACGATCTGGTGGTCGTCGTGGCGGTGCGCGTCGATGCGATCCCCGGCGGCGAGGATCTGCGCGCGGGTCGGGGCCTGCGGGGTGTGGCGGACGGGCTGACGTACGGACTGGTGTACGGACTGGTGTACGGGCTGACGGACAGGCTGGCGGATGTTCGACACAAGTCGGCAGATTATCGAAAGCGCGACATCCGCCCACGTTGCCACGATCGAACGGTGTCGACGAAACGCACCACCCCGAGCACGAAGCGCACCACCCCGCGCACGAAGCGGACCACCCCGCGCAACCGCCCCCTCACGTTGATGTCCCTGGGACATGCCTGCGTGGACGTCTACCAGGGAGCGGTCGCCGCCCTGGTGCCGTACTTCGTCTCCGAGAGGGCGTACAGCTACGCCGCGGCCTCCGGTCTCGTACTGGCCGCCTCGCTGCTGTCGTCGGTGGTGCAGCCGCTGTTCGGGGCGCTCACCGACAGGTGGGCCATGCCGTGGCTGCTGCCCGCGAGCGCCCTTCTGGGCGGCGTCGGTGTCGCCCTGAGCGGCGTCGGCGGCTCGTACGCCCTCACCTTGGCCGTCGTCGCCGTGTCCGGCGTCGGAGTCGCCGCGTACCACCCCGAGGCCGCCCGAGTGGCCCGCCGGGCGAGTCGCGGCAGCCATACGGCCATGGGCTGGTTCTCCCTCGGCGGCAACCTCGGCTTCGCCAGCGCCCCGCTGCTGGTCGTCGCCGTCATCGCCACCGGCGGCCTGGGCGCCACCCCGCTGCTGGTCGTCCCCGCTCTCGCGGGCGCGGCCCTGTGCGCGGCCGCGCTGCGGGCGCTCAAGGCGCCGGACGCGCGGACGGCGCCCGGCGTCCACGCGTCTGCCGGCGAACCCGGGACCGCGGGCAGCGACGACCGGCACTCCGACGACTGGCCCTCCTTCGCGCGGCTGTCCGGTGCCGTGGTGTGCCGGTCGATCGTCTTCGTCGGCCTGAGCACGTTCATCTCCCTGTACGCACGCCAGCGCACCGGCGGCGGCGAAGTCTCCGGCACGGCCGCCCTGTTCGTGCTCTACATCGGAGGCGCGGTCGGCACGGTCGTCGGTGGCAAGCTGGCTTCGCGCCACGATCGCATCACGGTCGTGCGATGGTCCTACGTCCTGACCGTCCTCGCCGTGGCCGGCGTCGTCCTGGTCCCCGGCCCGCTCCTCTACCTGTTCGTCGCGCTCACCTCGGCCGGTCTGTACGTACCCTTCTCGCTGCACGTGACGCTCGGTCAGGACTACCTGCCCGGGCGCGTCGGTACCGCCGGAGGCGTCACGCTGGGCCTCACCGTCAGCATCGGCGGCCTCGCCAGCCCGCTGGTGGGAGCCGTCGCCGACGCCACGTCCCTGCAGACCGCCCTCGCACCACTGATCGCCCTGCCCGCCCTCGGCTGGCTCCTCCTGCGCACCCTGCACGAGCCGGAGGCACCCCACCTGCCCGCCTCGCACCCCCTCGCTCCCACCGCCGCCGGCTCTCGGCCGGCTCGTCGAACGGGGTGATCGCTGCCGGAACCCGTCATTCACACCGTCGGGAAGATCCTCGGCCTGTCGGGCGCTTACCGTTACAGCGATCGCACGCGACGGAAGGAACGGGCGCCGGGCATGAGGATCGATCTCACGGACACCACATCCAGCAAGATCAACAAGGCGATCGTCGAGGGTCGCCGGGCCGTCGGCACACCCGCCGTCGGCATGGTGCTCACCCTCGTCATCGTCACCGACGAGGAGAACACCTACGACGCGCTGAAGGCCGCCAACGAGGCATCCCGCGAGCACCCCTCCCGCACCCTCGTGGTCATCAAGCGCCGCGCCCGCTCACCCCGCGGACGCCACGAGGCGCGTCTGGACGCGGAGGTCCGCGTCGGCAGCGACGCGGGCGCGGGAGAGACCGTCCTGCTGCGCCTGCACGGTGAACTCGGCGCCCGCGCCGACTCCGTGGTCCTGCCCCTGCTGCTCCCGGACGCACCCGTCGTCGTCTGGTGGCCCGCCGAGGCCCCCGACGTGCCGTCCACGGACCCGCTCGGCTCGCTCGCCCAGCGCCGGATCACCGACGCCTACGCCGTCGAGGACCCCCTCGCCGCGCTCGCGGTCCGGGCGGCCTCCTACGCCCCGGGCGACACGGACCTCTCCTGGACCCGGCTCACCCCCTGGCGATCGATGCTGGCCGCCGCACTGGACCAGGCGCGGACGACCATCGTGTCGGCCGCGGTGGAGAGCGAACCCGACAACCCGAGCGCCGAACTGCTGGCCCGCTGGTTCGAGGACCGGCTTCGAGTACCGGTCGAACGGGTCGAGAGCGAGGGGCCGGTCGTCACCGCCGTACGCCTCGGCACCCCCGACGGCGAGATCCGGATCGACCGGCCGGAGGGCCCGGTCGGCATGCTGTCGATTCCCGGCCAGCCGACTCGTGTTCTCGCCCTGAAGGTGCGCACGACCGCCGAGCTGATCGCGGAGGAGCTGCGCAGGCTCGACCCCGACGAGATCTACGCCTCGGCGCTGCGAGCCCAGGCGCCCAAGGCGTCTCAGGCGCCCGTGGTCGGCTAGGAGGCGAACCGCCGCACGTACCGCTTCTGCCACGGGGTCTCGACCGCGCGGGGGTGGTACGTGCCGCGGACGAACTCCACCGCCCGGTCGGCCGGGACGCCGTCGAGCACGGCGAGGCAGGCCAGGGCCGTACCGGTCCGGCCGATGCCACCCCCGCAGGCGACCTCGACGCGCTCGGCCTCGGCCCGCGCCCACACGTCGGCGAGGACCTCCCGGGCCTCCGCGGGATCGGCCGGCAGCCGGAAGTCCGGCCAGCGCAGCCACCGCGACTCCCAGGAGACCTCCGGCGGGCGCTTGCCGAGCAGATACACGGCGAAGTCGGGTACGGGTCCGGGCGGCAGCGGGTGCCGGAGCCCGCGCCCCCGCACCACGCGCCCGGAGGGCAGCTCGAGCACACCGGCGTCGGTCGGTCTCCACAGCTCGGTCACCCGCCTACCGTAACGGGCCGCTCCAGGCTGATGCCGTAACTCATCGACACCCGTTCGTCCCATCCCGACACTCATGCCGCCTGTCAGTGAAAGGCTGACCCTCGCGCCCGCCGCCGGCTGGGGCTGGGGTCCTCTGGGCGGCCGTGATCGCCGTCCCGCTGCTCCTGAAGCCGCTGCCCGAGTCGCCCGGTGTCCTGCTCGCACGCGGCCTGTGTCCCCGCGATCAGAGCGGCAACCCGGCGTAGTTCTGCGCCAGTTCGGCCGCCGCGTGCGGTGAGGCCGCGATCCGGTCGAGCTGGGAGAGCTGGAGCCGGGTGTCGAAGGGCGACTGCCCGGGATCGGTGTGCAGCGTCGTCGTCATGAAGTACGAGAAGTGCTCGGCACGCCAGACCCGGCGCAGGCAGGTGTCGGAGTACGCGTCGAGCAGCTCCGTGGAGCCGGTGGTGGACCGCTGCGCGAGCGCGCGGGCCAGGACGATCACATCGGCCGCGGCGAGGTTGAGACCCTTCGCGCCGGTCGGCGGGACGATGTGCGCCGCGTCCCCGGCGAGCAGCAGCCGTCCGTACCGCATCGGCTCGGTCACCGAACTGCGCATCGGCAGCACCGACTTCTGTATGACCGGACCGCGCTCCAGCCGCCAGCCGGGCTCCGCGCCGAGGGCGAAGCGGGCGTCCAGCTCGTCCCAGACGCGTTCGTCGGACCAGTCGGCCGGATCGGTGCCGTTCGGCACCTGGAGGTAGAGCCGGCTCACGGCCGGCGACCGCATGCTGGCCAGGGCGAAGCCGCGCTCGGAGTGGGCGTAGATCAACTCGTCGTACACGGGCGGGGCTTCGGCGAGGATGCCGAGCCAGGAGTACGGATACGTCCGCTCGTACGTCGTGCGCTCCGTCTTCGGGACCGCCGTGCGCGCGACGCCGTGGTAGCCGTCGCATCCGACGACGTAGTCGCACGTCAGGGTCTGCTCGCGGCCCTCGTGGGCGTAGCGGATCGACGGGCGGTCCGTGTCGACGCCCTCCACCGCCCGTACCTCCGCGCCGAACAGCAGCGGACCGCCGTCGGCGAGTTGAAGGGCGATCAGGTCCTTCACCACCTCGGTCTGCGCGTAGACCCAGACCCGGCGGCCGTCGGTGAGCGAGGGGAAGTCGACCCGGTGGGCGCGCCCGTCGAAGCGCAGCTCGATGCCGTCGTGGGCCAGGCCCTCGGCGTCCAGCCGCGCCCCGGCCCCGGCGGCGCGCAGGGCGTCGACGGTGGCCTGCTCGAGGATGCCGGCGCGCTGGCGCTGCTCGACATACGCGCGGTCGCGGGATTCCAGGACCACGCAGTCGACACCGGCGTTGTGCAGCAGGCGGGCGAGCAGCAGCCCGGAGGGGCCGCCGCCGATGATCCCGACGGTGGTGTGCATGAGCTCTCCGTGTTCGTATAGTGAAATAAACTTCACCCAAGAGTGGGCTGAGTCTGCGCCCGCGACGCTCGACTGTCAACGCCCCGCCCCGGACACGCTGGGCCCCTTCCGTCGTCATTCACTACGGTGTCCCCAAGATCCGTCAGGGAGAGTCCATGCCACCGACCGAAACCGCTCCGGCGCCGGACGTGCCGCACGAGCGGGACGTGCCGCAGGAGGCCGTCGCCCCGCTGATGCGCGGGCTGGCCGTACTGCGCCGGCTCACCGACGCCGACGGGACGCTCAGCCTCAGCGAGCTGGAGCGCACCACCGGTCTGGCCCGCTCCACCGTGGACCGGGTGACCGGCACGCTCGCGCGCATGGGATACGTGCGCCTCGACGGCCGTGACGTCTTCCTCGCACCCCGCCTGATGGAACTCGGCAACGCCTACCTGGCCGCCCTCGGGCTGCCCGGCCTGCTCGGCCGCCACGCCGACGCGCTCGCGGACGAGCTCGACGAGTCGGTCTCCCTCGCGGTCGCCGACGGCGACGGCATCCGCTTCGTCCACCAGGCCACCCGCCGGCGCGCCATGTCCCTCAGCTTCCGCATCGGCGACCTGCTGCCCGCCGAACGCACCGCCCCGGGGGCGCTGTTCGCCGCGGACTGGACCGGGACGGACTGGGCCCGCTGGCGCGCCCGGAAGGCCGCCGACCCCCGGAGCGCCGGCTTCCCCGCCGTACCGCCCGGAACCGGGCCGGACGAGAAGGAGTTCGCGGCCCACGCGGCGCGGGCGGGGGAGCGCGGCTGGGCCCTGGACGACCAGCTCATCGAACCCGGCCTGGTCGCCCTGGCCTTGCCCGTACGGGACGCCACGGGCGCCGTGGCCTGTGTGGCGAGCGTGGTCAGCCACACCAGCCGGCACTCCGCCGAGTCACTGCGCGACGCCATGCTGCCCCGACTGCGCGCCGCCGTGACGTCCTGGGAGGAGCTGCTGCGAGAGCACACCGGCAAGGCGCCGGACACGAACGGCCAGGAGCCCCCACCCGGCGCGCCGAGCCGGCAGCCCGCGCCCGGCGCGCCGAGGCCCGGTCTCGCCGACTGGACGCATGCCTCGAAGCAGGAACTCGGCCGCGGCTTCATCGAGTCCCTCGCCCGCGGTCTCACCGTCCTCACCGCCTTCGGCGGGGACCGGGCCGCGCTGCCCCTGACCGCCGTGGCCGAGGCGACCGGGCTCGCCAGGGCCACCGCCCGGCGCGCCCTGATCACCCTGGAGCACCTCGGCTACGTCGGCGTCGAGGGGCGGCTGTTCCGGCTCACGCCGCGGGTGCTCGCGCTCGGCTTCCCCCCGCTCTCCCGGATGTCGCTCCCGCAGATCGCGGCGCCGCATCTGGCCGAGCTGTCCCGGCGCGTCCACGACTCCGCCTCGCTCGCGGTGCTCGCCGGCGCCGACGTCCGCTACACGGCCCGGGTCGCCACCCGTCGCGTGATGAGCGTCCACATCACCGTCGGCACCCGCTTCCCCGCCCACGCCACCTCCCTGGGCCGCGTGATGCTCGCCGACCTGCCGCCCGACGCGCGCGCCGCGTGGCTGGAGTCCATCGAGCCGGCGGCCCTGACCCCGCACACGATCACCTCCCGCGCGGAGCTCGCCGCGATCCTGGAGACGGTGCGGGAGCAGCGGTACGCCCTCGTCGACGAAGAGCTTGAGCAGGGGCTCCGCTCGATCGCCGTACCGGTGCGCGATCGCGCGGGGGTGGTAGTGGCGGCCGTCAACGTGGCCATGCACAGCAGTCGTCGCACCGTCGAGGAGTGTGTCAGGGACGTCCTGCCCGAGCTGCGCGCCGCGGTGGCGCGGATCGAGGAGGATCTGCGCACGGCGGGGCGGTTCGCCCGCGTGCCGGAGGTCTGACCTCCCCCACCCACCGGCGCGTCCCGCCTCAGGCCGAGGCGAGCGGCTCCGCCGGGGTGCGGAGCTGCTCCGCCGCGTCCGACACGCGCAGCAGCAGGCTCATGAACTGCGCCTGCTCCTCGGCGGAGAGCGGGGCGAGGAACACCTGGTTCATCCGTGCCGTCCGCACGGTCAGCTTGCGGTGCGTCCGCTCCCCGTCCTCGGTCAGGCGCAGCAGGAAGCGGCGCCCGTCCTCGGGGTCGCGCACCTTGTCGAGCAGCCCGCGCCGGGTGAGCCGGCTGACGACCTCGGCGATGGTGGAGCGGTCCAGGCCCACGCGCTCGCCCACGGTCCGCTGGTCGAGGCCGGGCTCGGCCGTCAGGGCGTTCAGGACGCCGAACTGCGGGGAGGTGATCTCCTCCGAGACCATCGTGGTCCACAGCAGGTGGTGCGCCTGCTGGAGCCGCCGGGCCAGGTGCCCGGGATGGGTGGTCAGATCCACCGCGGCCATCGTGTGCCTCCCGTTCGGTTCCGTCGGTGTACTGAACAATACGCGCCCGTCCCAGGCGTCCTGGGCGGGTATTGACGGTCGCAGGGTCCGGTGCCAGCATGGCGACCGTTGAATCGAATACTCAGTGCACTGACTATTTCTTATGCGACTCGGAGGCTTCTCGTATGGACAAGGTGGTCGCCACCGCCGCCGAGGCGGTGGCCGACATCGGGGACGGAGCGTCGCTCGCCGTGGGCGGCTTCGGTCTCAGCGGAGTGCCGAACGTGCTCATCGAGGCCCTGTACGCACGGGGTGCCGGCGATCTGAGCGTGGTCTCGAACAACTGCGGGGCGCTGGAGTCCGGCCTCGCCGTGCTGCTGTCGGCGGGGCGGATCGCACGGGTCACGGGCTCGTACATCGGGTCGAACAAGGAGTTCGCGCGGCAGTATCTCGCCGGCGAACTGGAGGTCGAACTGATCCCGCAGGGCACGCTCGCGGAGCGGCTGCGCGCCGGCGGCTGCGGCATCCCCGCCTTCTACACCCCCGCGGGGGTGGGCACCCAGGTCGCCGAGGGCGGCCTGCCCTGGCGCTACGACGGCGACGGCGGGGTCGCCCTGGCCTCGCCGCCCAAGGAGGTACGGGAGTTCGACGGGGTCGGGTACGTCCTGGAGCACGGCATCCGCACGGACTTCGCGCTCGTCCGCGCCGCCCGCGGCGACCGCCACGGGAACCTCGTCTTCAACAAGTCGGCACGCAACTTCAACCCCCTCGCCGCGATGGCCGGGAAGGTGACGATCGCCGAGGTCGAGGAGCTGGTCGAGCCCGGCGAGCTCGATCCCGACGCGGTGCATCTGCCCGGCGTCTTCGTCCAGCGGGTCGTGGCCCTGACCCCCGAACAGGCCCGGGAGAAGCGCATAGAGAAGAGGACCACGCGATGACCTGGACCCGTGAACAGATGGCCGCCCGCGCCGCGCGCGAGCTGAAGGACGGTCAGTACGTCAATCTGGGCATCGGACTGCCGACTCTGATCCCCAACCACCTCCCCGAAGGCGTGGAGGTGGTCCTGGAGTCGGAGAACGGCATCCTGGGCACCGGCCCCTTCCCGGCCGAGGACGAGGTCGACCCGGATCTCATCAACGCCGGCAAGGAGACCGTCACCGTCCTGCCCGGAGCCTCCTACTTCGACTCCGCGCTCTCCTTCGGCATGATCCGGGGCGGTCACATCGACGTCGCCGTGCTCGGCGCCATGCAGGTCTCGGCGCGCGGCGACCTCGCCAACTGGGCCGTGCCCGGCAAGCTGATCACCGGCATCGGCGGAGCGATGGACCTCGTGCACGGCGCCCGGACCGTCATCGTCGTGATGACCCACACCGCCAAGGACGGCACCCCGAAGATCGTCGAGGAGTGCGACCTGCCGCTGACCGGCCGGGGCTGCGTCGACCGGATCGTCACCGACCTCGGCGTCCTCGACGTCACCGACGACGGACTCGTCCTCGTCGAGACCGCACCCGGCGTCGACCCCGCCGACCTCATCGCCAGGACCGCCGCGAAGGTCCGCCCGGCGCTCGACGCCCCCGTCCGCTGACACACACCCCGGGAATCCCCATGGCCCTCACTCAGTCGGACATCGACACCGAGATCGACGACCTCCAGAACGCGTACGACAAGGAGCTGGCCGCCGGCGCCCCACCCCGCCACCACCCGGCCCGCGACTACGCCCCGTACCGCAGCTCCCTGCTCCGCCACCCCCACCAGCCGCTCGTGGCCGTGAACGGCGGCGACCCCGAGACGGTGGAGCTCTCCGGCCCCGTCTTCGGACCGACCGACATCACCGAGATCGACAACGACCTCACCCGGCAGCACCCGGGCGATCCCCTCGGTGAACGGATCACCGTCTCCGGACGCCTCCTCGACCGGGCCGGCCGCCCCGTACGCGGTCAGCTCATCGAGCTGTGGCAGGCCAACGCCTCCGGCCGGTACGCCCATCTGCGCGACCAGCACCCCGCCCCGCTCGACCCGAACTTCACCGGCGTGGGCCGCACCCTCACCGACGACGAGGGCCGCTACACGTTCACCACCGTCAAGCCGGGCGCGTACCCCTGGCGCAACCACACCAACGCGTGGCGCCCCGCCCACATCCACTTCTCCGTGTTCGGCACGGCGTTCACCCAGCGGCTCGTGACACAGATGTACTTCCCCGGCGACCCGCTCTTCGCCTACGACCCGATCCTGCGCTCGGTCACCGACCGGGCCGCCCGGGAGAGGCTCGTCGCCCGCTACGACCACGAGCTGTCGCGGCCCGAGTTCTCGCTCGGCTACGCCTGGGACATCGTCCTCGACGGTCCCTCCGCCACCTGGATCGAAGAAGGACGCTGACCGAGATGACGCTTCTCCCGACCCCGTCCCACACCGTCGGCCCGTTCTACGGCTACGCCCTGCCCTTCCCCGAAGGGGAGCGGGTGGCGCCGCACGGCCATCCGGACCGGATCGTCCTGCACGGCCACGTGTACGACGGCGA
Organism: Streptomyces sp. NPDC046712; assembly: GCF_040645695.1. NCBI lineage: Bacteria > Bacillati > Actinomycetota > Actinomycetes > Kitasatosporales > Streptomycetaceae > Streptomyces > Streptomyces sp. NPDC046712. The sequence continues at coordinate 68,302 of NZ_JBEYYW010000010.1, forward strand.
CGGCGTCCCCGTCCCCGACGCCATCCTCGACTTCTGGCAGGCCGCCCCCGACGGCTCGCTGACGGGCGCTCCCGGGTCGATGCGCCGCGACCCCGTGACCGGCGGCCACCTCGGCCGCAACGGCACCGACTTCACCGGCTTCGGCCGGGTCCCCACGGACGCCGACGGCCACTACGCGCTCCACACCCTCCCGCCCGGCAACGCGGGGCTGCCGTACATCAGCGTCTGCGTCTTCGCCCGGGGTCTGCTGCATCACCTCTTCACCCGGGCGTATCTCCGCGACGGCGCCGATCCGCTGCTCGACTCGCTGCCGGCCGCGCGCCGGGCCACGCTGGTGGCCCGGCCCGACGAGAGCGGCACGCCCCGCGCGTACCGCTTCGACATCCGCCTTCAGGGCGAGGGCGAGACGGTCTTCCTGGAGTTCACGTGACATCCGAGCCCATCGACCACGGTCTCGACGCGGGGCTGCTCGACGCCGGTCCGCTCGACGCCGGGCTGCTCGCCCCCGGACGGGCCGGCTGTCCGGCCGAGGCCGCGACCGCCGACGCCGCGTTCCTCCAGGCGCTGCTCGACGCGGAGGCGGCCCTCACGCGCGCCCAGGCGGCAACCGGGCAGGCGCCCGCAGAGGCCGCCGACGCGGTCGCGGCCGCCGCCGACGCCTCCCGCTTCGACGTGCGCGAGATCGCCCTGCGCGCCCGCTCCGGCGGCAACCCCGTCATTCCGCTGGTCGCCGGCCTCACGGCCGCCGTGCCGGGGGAGTGGCGGGCGTACGTCCACCGCGGCGCGACCAGCCAGGACATCATGGACACCGCGGCGATGCTGGTCGCGCGCCGCACACTGGACCTGATCCTCGAGGACCTCGCCCGTGCGGAACGCGCGCTGGCGGAACGGGTCGCCGCCCACCGGGACACGGCCATGCCCGGCCGGACCCTCACCCAGCACGCCGTGCCCACCACCTTCGGGCTCAAGGCGGCCGGCTGGCGCTCGCTGATCCTCGACGCCCGGGACCGCCTCCGGGCCGTACGGGACTCCCTGCCCGCCCAACTCGGCGGCGCCGCCGGGACCTTGGCCGCGTTCGCGGAGTACGGGAACGAGACCGCCGACGCTGCCGAACGGCTCGTCGTGGCCTACGCCCACGAGACCCGTCTCGCGGCACCCGCGCTGCCCTGGCACACCCTGCGCACCCCGATCGCCGACCTCGCGGGCGCCCTCGCCTTCACCGCCGGGGCGCTCGGCAAGACCGCCGCCGACGTCCTCACCCTCTCCCGTACCGAGATCGCGGAGGTGACGGAGGGGACGGGTGGCGGCTCCTCCGTCATGCCGCACAAGGCGAACCCCGTCCGCGCCACGCTCGTCGCCTCGGCCGCGCGCCGGGCTCCGCACCTCGCCGCCGTCCTGTACGCCTCGATGGCGGCGGAGGACGAGCGCCCGGCCGGCGCCTGGCACGCCGAGTGGGAGCCGCTGCGCGACCTGCTCCGTCTCGTCGGCGGCGCCGCCCATGACGCCGCCGAGCTGGTGGAAGGGCTGCGCGTCCACGCGGACGTCATGCGTGCACACCTCGACCTCACCGGCGGATCGATCGTCTCCGAGCGGCTGTCCGCCGCCCTCGCTCCGGTCCTCGGCCGGGCCCGTGCGAAGGAACTCCTCACCGAACTCGCCAGGCGGGTAGGGACCGAAGGGCGCACGCTCGCCGAACTGCTCGCCGATGTACCGGAGTTGAAGGAAACCGATCTCCGTGAACTCATCGACCCCCGCCACTACACCGGCTCCGCCGGAGCCCTGACCGACCGCGCCCTGGAGCGACCTTGACCACCGCCGCATCGCCGCAGCCGCCGTACGAAGGACTGCACCACCGTGTCGAAGGACCGTCCTCCGCCCCCGTCCTCATCCTCGGCCCCTCGCTGGGCACCTCCACCGCTCTGTGGGACGCGGTCGCACCCGAACTGTCGGTGACCCACCGGGTCGTCCGATGGGACCTGCCCGGGCACGGCGGCTCCCCGGCCGCCCTCATCGGTCCCGGGGCGACGGTGGCCGACCTGGCCGGTCTCGTCCTCGCCCTCGCCGACGCGCTCGGCGCCGAGCGCTTCTCGTACGCAGGTGTCTCCCTCGGCGGAGCCGTCGGCCTCCATCTCGCCGCCCACCACCCCGAGCGGGTGGAGCGCCTCGCGGTCCTCTGCTCCTCCGCCCACTTCGGCGGCTCCGAGATGTGGAAGGAGCGCGCCGCGACCGTCCGGCGCGAGGGTCTGGCCGCGCTCGCGGAGACCGCCGACGCCCGCTGGTTCACCCCGGGTTTCACCGTTCCCGCGCTGGTCGACGACCACCGGAAGGCCGATCCGGACGCGTACGCCGCCTGCTGCGACGCGCTCGCCGCGTTCGATCTGCGGGACCGGCTGGCGGCGATCACCGCGCCCACTCTCCTCGTCGCCGGCCGCGAGGACCCGGCGACCCCGCCGGCCCACCTGCGGGAGATCGCGGACGTGGTGCCCGGCGCCGCGCTCACCGAGCTCGCGGGCGCCTCCCATCTGGCGCCGGCCGAGCAGCCCGGGGCCGTGCTCGCCGCGCTGCGCGGCCACTTCACGGACGGCTGTGCGAAGCGAGGCATGGAGGTCCGGCGCCAGGTGCTCGGCGACGCGCACGTGGACCGCGCGCAGGCGCGGCAGACGGACTTCACGGCCCGGTTCCAGGACTTCATCTCCCGCTACGCCTGGGGCGAGATCTGGACCGACACCACCCTGTCCCGGCGCGAGCGGAGCCTGGTCACTCTGACGGCGCTCGTCGCGCACGGCCACCTGGAGGAGTTGGCCCTGCATGTGCGCGCGGCCCGCCGCAACGGTCTGAGCCCCGACGAGATCGGGGCCGTACTGCTCCAGACCGCGGTGTACTGCGGCGTGCCGGCCGCCAACGCGGCCTTCTCCGTGGCCCAGCGCGTCCTCGCGGAGGAGGACGCGCCGGGGGAGTGAACCGAGTGGCGCCCGGTCACGCGACGATCCTTCCGTCCCGCATCGTGAGGACGCGGTCGCTCAGGTGCCGCACCGCCGCCATGTCGTGGGAGATGAAGAGACAGCCGAGGCCGAGCCGGTCCTGCAGATCGAGCAGGAGGTTGAGGATTCCCGCCCGCAGCGAGGGGTCCAGGGCGGACACCGGTTCGTCGAGCACGAGGAGTTCGGGCGAGCTCGCCAGCGCGCGGGCGATTCCCGCGCGCTGGCACTGCCCGCCGGACAACTCATGGGGGAGCCGCTCCGCGAGGTCCGCGTCGAGGCCCACCATGTCCAGGAGTTCGGCGACTCGCTCGGGACCGGCGGGCCGCGACCAGCGGCCCTGGACGCGCAGCGGCTCGGCGATCTGCTCGCGGATCCGCAGACGCGGGCTGAGCGAGCCGTACGGGTCCTGGAACACTGGCTGGAGCCGCGGCCGGACCGCACGCAACCGCCGTTCGCCGAGCGTCGTCAGCTCCAGACCGTCGAACCGGACGCTGCCGGCATGCGGTCGACGCAGCCGCAGGACCGCCGCCGCCGTGGACGACTTCCCGCAGCCGGACGGTCCGACGAGCCCGACCGTCTCACCGGCGTCCACGTGGAAGGAGACGCCGTCGACGGCGGTGGCCGCGCCGTACCGCACGACCAGGTCGTGGACGTCGAGCAGCGGGTTCATGCGGACTCCAGGGCGGCGTGGTGGCAGGCGACCTCGCGCCCGTCGAGGGGGCGCGGCTCGGGCCGTGCGGTGCGGCAGTGGTCGGTGGCCCGCGCGCAGCGGGGTGCGAAGGCGCAGCCGGACGACAGCTCGCCGGGCGACGGCGGACGGCCGGGAAGGGCGGGCAGCCGCGTCCGGGGAACCCCGTCGGCGGTGGGCAGCGAGGCCAGCAGCCCCGCCGTGTACGGCGCGAGGGGCCGGGCCAGGACCCGGTCCACCGGCCCGTACTCGGCGAGAGAACCCGCGTACATGACCGCCATCCGGTCGGCGTGCGCCCGTACGACGTCGAGTGCGTGGGTGACCAGGACGAGCGAGGCGCCCCGTGCCGAGCAGCGTTCACGCAGCAGGCCGAGGATCTTGTCCTGGGTCTCGGGGTCCAGTGCGGTGGTCGGCTCGTCGGCCACGACCAGATCCGGCTCGTTGACCAACGCCATCGCGAGCACCGCGCGTTGCCGCATCCCGCCCGAGAACTCGTGAGGATGGGCGCGGGACTTCGCGGTCGGGATGCCGACCTCCCCGAGGGCGGCGGCGGCCCGGCGCCGCGCGTCCCTCCTCGACATCCCCTGAACAGACCTGAGGGCGAAGGCGAGTTGCTCGCCGACCGGGTGGACCGGGGAGAGCGCGGAGAGCGCGTCCTGCGGTACGAGCGCGATGCGCCGGCCCCAGTCGGCCGACGTGACCGGGGCACCCCCGAGCAGGACGTCGCCGGAGACCGTCGCGCCGCGCGGGACCATCCCGAGCAGGGCGCGGGCGGTCAGCGACTTGCCCGCACCCGACTCGCCCACCAGGGCAAGGACTTCACCGGAGCCCACCTCGAAGGAGACACCGCGGACCACGTCCACGCCGTCGAACCCGACGTGCAGCCCGCGGACCGAGAGCAGAATGTCAGACCGCGACACGGGTCGCCTTCCTTCGCAGCGGTACGGAACGGGTGCGGGCGCGGCGCGGCGTCGTCCCCGACAGGGAGACGGCGAGCGCGGCGAGCAGTGCCAGCGCGACGGCCGGGGCGAGCGCGGCCACCGGGGCCCGCTCGACATAGTCGGCGGACTCGTCGAGCAGCAGCCCCCACTCGGGGGACGGCGGCTGGGCGCCGAGCCCGAGGAAGCCGAGCGAGGCCAGGGCCAGCGCGATGCCGGGCAGCCGCAGAACGGCGTGCCGGGCGACCGGCGCCGCCACCGACGGCAGGACGTGCCGGCCGAGGATCCACAGCGGGCTCGCGCCCATCGCCCGCTGGGCCATCAGGAAGCCGGAGGCCCGTATCTCCTGGGTGAGGGCGGCGGCGTGGGCCGCGAGCGGCGGCCAGGAGACCAGTGTGACGGCGAGCGCCGCGGCGCCCGTGCCGGGACCCGTCGCGGCGGCGACGAGGATGCCGGCGACGACGGGCGGTACGGCGTTCGCGATGTCGGCGAGGCCGGAGGCCAGGTTCGGCAGGAACCCGAGCGTGAGCGCGAGCAGGTACCCGAGCAGGCAGACCGCGGCGGCCGTGCCGACCGTCGAGGCGGCGCCGTGGCCGAGCCGGGCCAGAACGTCGCGGCCCAGGGCGTCGGTGCCGAGCGGGTGCGCCGCCGAGGGCGCGGCGAGCCGGGCGGCGGTGTCGATCGCGTACGGCTCGCGCAGCAGCCCCCAGCCGACCACGGCGACGAGCACCGTGCCGAGGAGCAGCGGAACGGCCGGGGGGACCCGGGCCGGGCGGGCGGCGGGCAGGGTGAGACCCGCGTCGCGCAGCGCGGGGCCGAGCAGCCCGCGGCGCACGGCGGCCGCGAGCGCACCCGTCAGAAGCCCGAGCGCGAGCAGGGCGAGCACCGTCCCCTGGAGCAGCGGCAGGTCCTGGGACTTGGCAGCGCCCAGAGCCGTACGGCCGAGGCCGGGGATCGCGAAGACCGTCTCGACGGCGACCGCGCCGCCGGTCAGACCGACCGCGACCATGCCGAACTGCGGTACCAGCGGCGGGAGTACGCGACGGACGGCAGCCGCGACGATGTGCGTCCGGCGTACGCCCGCACCGCGCCACAGCTCCACCCAGCGCTCGTCGAGCACGGCGGGCAGGGCGTCGGCGACCAGCCGTCCGAGCAGCGCGCCCGCAGGGACGCCGAGGGCGAGGGCCGGCAGGACGAGGTGCTGCGGCCCCGCCCAGCCGGAGGTGGGGAACAAGCCCAGCCAGACGCCTGTCACGATCAACAGGCCGAGCGACAGCAGGAATTCGGGTGTCGCGGCGAGGACCGCGGCCAGGGCTCCCGAGGTCCCCCGGCCGCGTACGAGGACGGGCGCGGCGAACGCGCAGCCGACGGCGAGCGCCACGGTGAGCGCCGCGCCCATCAGCGCCAGGGAGACCTGGAGACCGGCGGTCACCGACGGCAGGATGTCCGTGCCGGACACCCAGGAGGTGCCGAGGTCACCGCGGAGCAGACCGCCGGCCCAGCGGCCGAGCAGTCCGAGCGGTCCCGCGTCGAGGCCGAGGTCGGCCCGGATGGCGGCCAACGCCTCGGGCGTCGGCTCCTGTTCGGCGGACCGCGCGCGCAGCAGACTGAGCGCGGGGTCCTTCCCGGACAGCCAGGGCAGCAGCCCGGCCACGGTCAGTACGGCGACCAGACCAGCCGCCCGCGCGAGGGCCGCTCTCACGAAACGTGGGTGTCGATCGTGACGAGCTCGCGCTCCCGGGGGTCGTGCGCGGCGCCCCTGACGTTCGCCGCGTCGCCCTGGATGACACGCTCGTGGAGCATGGGCACGGCGGCGTCGGTGGTGAGCACCGCGGCCTCCGCGTGCATGACGGCCCGGCGCCGGGCGTCGCCCGTGGCGGCCCCCGAGGCGGCGGTCAGCGCCCGGTCGACGGCGGGATCGGACAGCTGGGAAAGGTTGAAGGAGCCCTCGCCCGCGAAGTCGCTGAACAGGTACGCGGCGGGGTCACCGGAGTCGAGGACCGTCGCCCGGGACAGGATGAACGCGTCGAACTTTCCGGCCAGGGCGTCCGCCTCGATGTGGGCGTACTCACGGACGTCGAGGGTGACGGTGAAGCCGGCCGCCTGGAGCTGCTGCTGGAGGACCTGGGCGACCTCGGGCAGTTCGGCCCGGTCGGTGAACGTGCCGATGGTGATCCGGGCGCCCTTGGGAGCGGCGGCAGCGGCGTGCGGGACGGTCCCGCGCAGCTTCGCGGCCCAGGGGAGCGCGGGGCCGAGCAGCCCCTGGGCGACGTCGGCCCTGCCCTCGTACACACCCTGGACGATCTTCCGTGCGTCGATCGCCTCGCGGGCCGCCGCGCGCAGCCGGGGGTCCTTGAACGGTCCGGACCCGGTGTTGAGGTAGAGGGTGTTGGTGCGCGGCATCGGCACCTCGGTGATCAGCTTCTGGTCGAGCATCGCGGCCTGGGAGACCGGCACGGCCTCGACGATGTCGGCCTCGCCGCTGCGCAGGGCCGCGGCCCGCGCGGTGCCGTCGGGCACGAACCTCACGTCGATCCCGGACGCCTTGGCCCTGCCGCCCCAGTAGCCGTCGTAGCGGTCGAGCGTCGCCGAGGCGGTGCCGTTCACCTCGACCAGCTCGAAGGGCCCGGTGCCGGCTCCGACCGGGCTGACGGTCTTCCCCCGATACGCCTTGGCGGCCAGGATCGACAGCTGCGGCGAGCTGAGCCGCTGCGGTACGAGCGGGTCCGCCGCGGCCGTCGTGACGGTGACCGTGTGCGGGCCGTCGGCGCGGACGGTGAGGCCGACGCCGTCGAGGATGCGCGGCTTGGGGGAGGCGCCGGCGGCGGCGGTCAGCGACGTCACCACGGACCGTGCGGTGAGCGCCGTGCCGTCGTGGAAGGTGACGCCCTGACGGAGCGTGAACGTCCACGTCCGGTCGGCCTGCTTCCAGGAGGTGGCGAGGGCCGGGACGGCGTTCCCGTCCCGGTCGAGCCTGACGAGCGTCTCGGCGCTCGACCAGCGGGACAGCTTGAAGGCGTCGTCCGAGAGGGGCGAGAGCCCGGAGCGCGGCGGCTGCATCATCGCGAGGCGCAGCCTGCCGTCGGCGGGGCCCTCCGCGGAGGTTCCGGAGGCGGCGAAGCAGCCGGTGAGCAGGGTGGCGGCGGTGGCCGCGGCGAGGCCGGACAGCAGAGTCCGGCGGAGCGCGCGGCGGTTGGGTATGCGGGGGTTTTCGGGCAGGCGCAAGGGAGGAGCCCCAACGGGAGACGCGAAGGATGGACGGGGCACCGACCCTAGCATCATGACAATCATTTTCATCAACTGACCCCGGTCACCCTCCGGCGTGCAGTAAATCGGCCGAGGGCGGAGCATGAACGTGAGGAGGGTGCGGGGGCGGCGAACCAGGAGGCGGCCATGCCCGACGCGCTCGTCGTACTGAACAACGTCGACAAGCACTTCGGCGCACTTCACGTGCTCCAGTCAATCGACATGACCGTCGGCCGAGGCGAGGTCGTGGTCGTCATCGGACCGTCCGGCGGCGGGAAATCGACCCTCTGCCGGGCCATCAACCGGCTGGAGACCATCGACTCCGGCGAGATCGTCATCGACGGCAAGCCGCTGCCCTCCGAGGGCCGCGAGCTCGCCGCCCTGCGCGCCGACGTCGGCATGGTCTTCCAGTCCTTCAACCTCTTCGCGCACAAGACCGTCCTCGAGAACGTCACCCTCGGTCAGATCAAGGTCCGCAAGAAGGACAAGAAGAAGGCGGAGCAGCGGGCCCGCGAACTGCTCGACCGGGTCGGGGTCGCGAACCAGGCCGACAAGTACCCCGCCCAGCTCTCCGGCGGCCAGCAACAGCGCGTGGCGATCGCCAGGGCGCTGGCCATGGACCCGAAGGTGATGCTCTTCGACGAGCCGACGTCCGCGCTCGACCCCGAGATGATCAACGAAGTCCTGGAGGTCATGCAGCAACTCGCCCGTGACGGAATGACCATGGTCGTCGTCACTCACGAGATGGGTTTCGCACGCTCCGCCGCCAACCGCGTGGTGTTCATGGCAGGCGGCAGGATCGTGGAGGAGACCACACCCGACCAGTTCTTCAGCAACCCGCGCAGCGACCGCGCCAAGGACTTCCTGTCGAAGATCCTGCACCACTGACCGCGGCCACCGTGCGCACAGCAGCCCCCAGGGGTGATCACATGAATCCGAGCAAGCTCACCAAGGCCGGCGTGGCCGCGGCCGCCGCGCTCGCCCTCTCCTTCTCCCTGGTCGCCTGCGGCGACGACAACGGCGGAGGAGGCTCGAGCAGCGGCAACGGCGACAAGGTCACCGTCGGGATCAAGTTCGACCAGCCCGGCATCGGGCTGAAGACCCCGGACGGCACCTACACCGGCTTCGACGTCGACGTGGCGACCTATGTGGCCAAGGAGCTCGGCCACGATCCCGGCGACATCGAGTGGAAGGAGGCCAAGAGCGCCGACCGCGAGACGATGCTCCAGCGTGGTGACGTCGACTACATCGTGGCCTCGTACTCGATCAACGACGAGCGGGCGGAGAAGGTCGACTTCGCCGGACCGTACCTCCTGGCGCACCAGGACGTGCTGATCCGTGCGGACGACAACTCCATCACCAAGCCCGAGGACCTGAACAACAAGAAGCTCTGCTCGGTCACCGGTTCCACGTCCGCGCAGAACGTCAAGGAGAGGATCGCCCCGCAGGCCCAACTCCAGGAGTACGGCGGTTACTCGGAGTGCCTGACCGGTCTGGAGAACGGTGTCATCGACGCGCTGACCACCGACGACTCCATCCTCGCCGGCTACGCCTCGCAGCCCGAGTTCGAGGGCAAGTTCAAGCTCGCCGGCTTCAAGATGAGCAACGAGAACTACGGAATCGGTGTCCAGAAGGGCAGCGAACTCAAGGAGCAGATCAACGACGCACTGGAGAAGATGGTCGCGGACGGATCCTGGGACAAGGCCGTGAAGGAGAACTTCGGACCGGCCGAGTACAAGAACGAGCCCGCGCCGGAGATCGGCGTCATCGTCAAGTGAGTGGGCCGCCGTGTTCGACTTCCTCGAAGGCTACGACCTGCTGGGAGCGTTCTGGGTGACGGTGCAGCTCACCGTCTACTCCGCGATCGGCTCCCTGATCTGGGGGACGTTGCTGGCCGCCATGCGCGTCAGCCCCGTCCCCCTGATGCGGGGCTTCGGCACCGCCTACGTCAACATCGTCCGCAACATCCCCCTCACGGTGATCATCGTCTTCACCTCGCTCGGGCTGTTCCAGACGCTCGGCGTCAACATGGGGGCCGAGGACTTCACGACCATCAACTTCCGGCTCGCCGTCCTCGGACTGATCGCCTACACCTCCGCCTTCGTCTGCGAGGCGCTCAGGTCCGGCATCAACACGGTCCCCCTCGGCCAGGTCGAGGCCGCCCGCGCGGTCGGCCTGAGCTTCCCCCAGGTGCTGCGGCTGATCGTCCTGCCACAGGCCTTCCGCTCGGTCGTCGGACCGCTGGCCAACGTCCTGATCGCCCTCACCAAGAACACCACCGTCGCCGCCGCGATCGGCGTCGCCGAAGCCGCCCTGCTGATGCGGGAGATGATCGAGAACGAGGCCCAGCTCATCCTCATCTCGGTGATCTTCGCCTTCGGCTTCATCTGCCTCACGCTCCCCATGGGGCTCTTCCTCGGCTGGGTGAGCAAGAAGGTGGCGGTGAAGCGATGAAGGCGAAGCCCACCGTCCTCTACGACGTCCCCGGGCCGCGCGCCAAGCGGCGCAACGTGCTCTACACCGTCGCGTTCCTGGTCGCGCTCGCCCTGCTGATCTGGTGGGTTCTGGTGACCCTCGCGGACCAGGGCCAGCTCGAATGGGCCAAGTGGTCCCCGTTCTTCACGGACTCCCGTACCTGGTCGACGTTCCTCCTGCCCGCACTGAAGAACACCCTCATCGCCGCCGCCCTGGCCATGGTCATCGCGCTGCCGGTCGGTGCCCTCCTCGGCATCGGGCGGCTCTCCGACCACTGGTGGGTCCGCGGCGCGGCCGGCACGGTCGTGGAGTTCTTCCGCGCCATCCCCGTGCTGATCCTGATGCTCTTCGCCAACGCCGCCTACTCCGAGTTCACCGACATCAGCCCGGAGAGCCGCCCCCTGTACGCGGTCGTCACCGGACTCGTCCTCTACAACGCGTCGGTCCTCGCCGAAGTGGTCCGGGCCGGCATCCTGTCCCTGCCCAGCGGTCAGACCGACGCCGCCAAGGCGATCGGCATGCGCAAGGGCCAGACCATGACGAACGTCCTGCTGCCGCAGTCGGTCACCGCGATGCTCCCGGCACTCGTCAGCCAGCTCGTCGTCATCGTCAAGGACACCGCGCTCGGCGGCGCGATGCTCGGCTTCTCCGAGCTCCTCGCGTCCGTACGCCCGATGAGCGCGAACTACGGAGCGAACACCATCGCCAGCTTCACCGTCGTCGCCGTCATCTTCGTCCTCCTCAACTTCGCGCTCACCACCTTCGCCGGATGGCTCGAACGCCGGCTCCGGCGCGCCAAGAAGTCCACGGGCGCGGTGGTCGGCGCCGACGCGGTCGAGGAGCTCGCGAGGCCCGGCGAGCACATGGGCCCGGCCGACGGCAAGTGACGGCCCGAACCGGGCCGCGTGACGGCATCACCGTGAGCTTTCGACGACATCCGGCGCGCCCGGAGACGCGGAGACCCCAGTCCCCGCGCGACGGCCGAGCGCGGACGGCCACCACGCCGTGCGGCCGAGATCCCGTACGAGGGCCGGCACCAGCAGCGAGCGGACGACGAGGGTGTCCAGGAGGACGCCGAACGCGACGATGAAGGCGATCTGCGCGAGGAACGCCAGCGGAACGACTCCCAGGGCCGCGAACGTCGCGGCCAGGACCACACCGGCGGAGGTGATGACGCCGCCGGTCGCGGTCAGTCCGCGCAGAACACCCTCGCGGACGCCGTGTCGCAGGGACTCCTCCCGGACCCGGGACATCAGGAAGATGTTGTAGTCCACCCCGAGAGCGACCAGGAACACGAATCCGTACAGCGGAACGGACGAGTCCGTGCCCGTGAAGCCGAAGACGTGCTCGAAGACCAGGGCGGAGACCCCGAGCGTGGCCACGAAGTTCAGGGCGACCGTGGCGACCAGTAGCAGCGGCAGCAGCAGGGAACGGAGCAGACCGACGAGGAGGACCAGGATGACGGCGAGCACCACCGGCACGATGAGCATCCGGTCCTGCTCGGAGGTTCGCTGGGTGTCGTACTGCTGCGCGGTGTAGCCGCCCACCAGGGCGTCCGCCCCGGGTACCGCGTGCACGGTCTCGCGGAGCCGGGCCACGGTGGCCTTGGCCGCGTCGCTGTCCGCGGCATCGGTCAGGGTGACGTCGACCCGGACCCGTCCGTCGACGACCAGCGGTGCACCCGCCCCCGGCTGCCCGGAGGCGGTGACCGCCGCGGCCGAGTCGACGCCCTCGACACCCTCCGCGGCGGAGGTCACCCGGGTCAGGGTGTCGGCCCGGGCGATGACGACGGCCGGATTGCCCGCCCCACCGGGGAAGTGACGCCCGAGCGTCTCCTGCGCCGCGACGGAGGGGGCGTCGTTGACGAAGATCTCGTCGAGGGGCACCCCCTTGGACTCGAGGGCCGGGGCGAAGGCAGCACAGGCGAGGAGCCCGGCGAGGGTCACCGCCCACACCTTGCGGGGCGCCCGGTCCACCAGCGCGGCGATCCGGCGCCAGACGCCGTGGCCGCCGCCCCCGGATTCCGCCGATCGCGTCCGGGCGGGCCAGAAGGCGGCGCGGCCGAGCAGGACCAGGACCGCGGGCAGGAAGGTCAGCGCGCTCAGCACGGCACAGACGATGCCGATGGCGCCCACCGGCCCGAGAGCCCGGTTGTTCGTCAGATCGCTGAACAGCAGAGCGAGCAGGCCGAGCGCCACGGTGGCCGCGCTGGCCGTGACCGGCCCCACGGACTGCCTCAGCGCGGCGCGCATGGCCGGGACGCGGTCCCCCTCACGACGGGTGAGTTCCTCCCGGTAGCGGGCGGCCAGCAGCAGCGCGTAGTCGGTGGCCGCACCGATGACCAGGATCGACAGGATGCCCTGCACCTGGCCGTCCACGCGGACGACCCCGTGGTCGGCGAGGACGTACACGACGGCGCAGGCCAGCCCGAGCGCGAACACCGCGCCGACGATGATCACGAGGGGCAGCAGCACGCTGCGGTACACGAGCAGCAGGATCAGCAGCACGGTGACCAGGGCGACCGCGAGCAACAACCCGTCGATGCCGGCGAAGGCGTCCGACAGATCGGCCTGGGCGGCCGCGGGACCGGCGAGCCACACGGTCGTCCCCGGCACCGAGGAGGCCGCCGCGTCGATCGCCCCGAGGGTCGGTGTCAACTCGTCGCCGAGATCGGGGCGGAGCTGGACGACTCCCCGCAGAGCCTCTCCGTCGTCGGAGGGGAGAGCCGGGGACGGCGTGCCCACGACGCCGGGCGACCCCGTCAGCGAGGCCAGCGCCCGCGTCGCCGCGGACCGCTGCCCCGCGTCGAGCGGGCCGCCGCCGGGGGATGTCCAGACGACGAGCGCGGGGAGCGTCTCGTCCTGCCGGAAGGCCCGTTGCGCCTCGATCACCCGGGTGGATTCGGCGCTGCGGGGGAGGAAGGCCGCCTGGTCGTTGGTGGCGACCTCACCGAGCTTCCCCGCGTACGGGCCGAGGGCGCCGCCGACGGCGAGCCAGACGAGGAGCAGGGCGAGGGGCAGCAGAAGGACTGCCCGTCGCGTGGCGCTGGACATGGGTACTCCAGGGAGCAGGTCTCTCAAGAACAAAGAATCTCAATAATTGAGAGAGATTGAATCATGAGCGTGAGGACATGGGGACTCGGGTGGTGGCCGGACTCGGGAAAAAGCCGGTCCGACGGCTCTTCGGGCGCTCCCCGACGTCCGGATGCACGTGTGAGAGCGAACCCGATCCCGGTCGTCCGCCGGGAGGTTCGAAGACCGGTCAGCGCCGCGGCACGCGCAGCTCTCCGAGCTCCTCGTTCAGGGCGCTCAGGAAGCGCAGGGCCACGTCCAGTTCCTCGTCGTCGAACCGGAGCAGGGCTCGCTCCGCCGCCTGCGCCAAGGGCATGAAGTAGTTGCGGGCCGTGGCCCGAGCCCCCTCCACGTAGTGCACATGGACGATCCTGCGGTCGGCGCTCTCGCGGGAGCGCCGGATGTGCCCCGCCCTCTCGAGCCGGTCGAGACAGGCCGTGACCGCTCCCGACGTCAGCCCCAGGTGCTCACGCAGCCGGCCGGGAGTCAGCGGCTCCGGGCTGTCCAGCACGACCGAGAGCGCCTGCACGTCCGTGGGATGCAGGCCCTGCGCAAGCGCGAAACCGTGGACCAGCCGGTTGATCTCTCCGTTCGTCCGTCGCAGCTCGACGGCGAAACTCTGCAGATCACCCGGTGTGCGCTCGGGCGCGGCGTCACCGGTCTCGGATTCCTCTGTGCTGGCCACACGATCAGCCTATAGAAACCGGTCCCCGCATCCACAGCGGCCGTGGCCCGGGAAGAGATCCAAGAAGCCCCGGCAGACGAGCGGCGCGGCGCAGGTACCGGCCTCCCCCGGCGGTGGAACGGAGCAACTCCATGACGGACGCACCAGCGCACGAGAACCCGGGCCTGCGGTGCCTGGTCACCGGCGCGAGCGGCTACATCGGCGGCCGCCTCGTCCCGGAACTCCTGGCCGCCGGGCACCATGTGCGCTGCCTGGCCCGTACACCCGCCAAACTGCGCGATCACCCCTGGGCCGGGCAGGTGGAGATCGTCCGCGGTGACGTCACCGACGCCGAGACCCTCGCCCCCGCCCTACGGGACATCGACGTCGCCTACTACCTCGTGCACGCCCTGGGCGGCGGGCGTGACTTCGAGCGCACCGACCGCGAGGCGGCCCGGACGTTCGCCGAGCAGGCCCGGGCCGCCGGGGTGCGCCGGATCGTCTACCTCGGCGGACTCACCCCGCGAGGCGTCCCCGAGCGCGCTCTCTCGCCGCACCTGCGCTCGCGCGCCGAGGTCGGCCGCATCCTGCTGAAGTCGGGGATCCCCACCACCGTGCTGCGCGCCGCCGTCGTCATCGGTTCCGGCTCGGCCTCCTTCGAGATGCTCCGCTACCTCACCGAGCGGCTCCCGGTGATGGTCACCCCGAGCTGGGTGCGCACCCGTCTCCAGCCCATCGCCGTACGGGACGTGCTCCGCTACCTGGTCGGCAGCGCCCGCATGCCCGAGGACGTCAGCCGCACCTTCGACATCGGAGGTCCCGACGTCCTCACCTACTTCGACATGATGCGCCGTTACGCCTCCGTCGCAGGGCTGCCCCGGCGGCTCATCCTCCCCGTGCCCGTCCTCACACCGCGTCTGTCCAGTCAGTGGATCGGCCTGGTCACCCCGGTGCCGCGGTCCATCGCCCGCCCCCTCGCGGAGTCGCTCAGACACGAAGTCGTCTGCGACGAGCACGACATCGCGACCTGGGTGCCCGACCCTCCCGGCACCCCGATCCCCTTCGACAGGGCGCTCTCACTCGCCCTGAAGCGGGTCCGCGACGCCCAGGTCGCCACGCGTTGGTCCTCCGCCTCCGTGCCCGGAGCGCCGAGCGACCCGCTGCCCACCGACCCCGACTGGGCCGGCGGCAGCCTCTACGTCGACGAGCGCGAGCTGAGTGTCGACGCGTCACCGCAGGCCCTGTGGCGTGTCGTCGAGGGAATCGGCGGGGAGAACGGCTGGTACTCCTTCCCGCTCGCCTGGGCCGTCCGCGGCTGGTTCGACCGGCTCATCGGCGGTGTCGGACTGCGCCGCGGCCGGCGCGACGCCGCGCGTCTGAGGGTCGGCGACTCGCTGGACTTCTGGCGGGTGGAGGAGATCGAGCGCGGCCGACTGCTGCGCCTGCGCGCCGAGATGCGACTACCGGGACTCGCCTGGCTGGAGATGTACGCCGAGCGCGACGAGTCGGGGCGCACCCGCTATCGGCAGCGGGCGTTGTTCCACCCGCGCGGCCTCGCCGGCCACGCGTACTGGTGGAGCGTCTCGCCGTTCCACGCCGTGGTCTTCGGGGGCATGGCCCGCAACATCGCGCTGACCGCGGAGGCGAGCGAGGGCTCCGGCCGCGCCGACGGCGAGCCGCCGACCGCGCCCCTGGACCACACCCCGTCCGGCGCCGAGGCCGACCACGGACGGTGAGGCGAGGGGCAAGGGTGGGAGCGAGTGTGAAGGTGAGGTCGAGGGTGAGGGTGTGGGTGAAGCCGAGGGCGAGGTCGACGTCGGGCCTGGCCGTCGCCGGGCCCCGGCGGCATCCGGCACCCGGGCGGCCTGGCCGTCGCCGGGCCCCGGCCTGCATCCGGCACCCGCGCGGGGCCGGGCCGCATCCGGCTCGGCCCCGCGCGGCGAAGGACCCCGCAAGGTCAGCACAGCGACCACCGGGCCGCGCGGCGCACAGCCCGCCGCCCGGTGCCCCGACGCCAGGAGCGGTGCCATGAACGTCTCGGTCGTCCTGTACACCTCGGACCTCCGCGTCCACGACCATCCGCCCCTGCGCGCCGCGCTGGGCCAGGGCAACGAGACCGTCCCCCTGTTCGTACGGGATTCGGCGGTGGACCGCGCGGGGTTCGCGGCACCGAACCGGCTCGCCTTCCTCGCGGACTGTCTCGCCGGTCTCGACACCGGACTGCGCGAGCGGGGCGGCCGGCTCGTGGTCCGCTCGGGCGACCCCGTCGCCGAAGTGTGCGCGCTCGTTCGGGAGGCCGACGCAGACGAAGTGCACATGGCGGCCGGCTGCAGCGCCTTCGCCCGACGGCGTGAGGACCGGCTGCGCCGCGCCCTGGAGGCGCAGGGCCGGCGTCTGTACGTCCACGACGGGGTCGTCACCGCGCTGCCGGCCGGCGCCGTGACACCGAGCGGCTCGGACCACTACGCCGTCTTCACCCCGTACTTCCGGCGCTGGTCGGGCGAGCGACTGCGCGAGCCGCTCGCCGCGCCGAGGGAGGTCCGGGTCCCCCCGGGGATCCGCTCCGAGGACCTCCCGTCCCGGGCGGCCGTCCCGTCGGTCTCCCCGGGCCTGGCCACGGGCGGCGAGCAGGCCGGCCGCCGAAGGCTCACGGCGTGGCTGGGCCGGGCCGCCGACGCGTACGAGGAGCGGCACGACGACCTCGCAGGCGACGCCACCTCGCACCTCTCGCCGTACCTCCACTTCGGCGCGGTCTCGGCGGCCGAGGCCGTGCACAGGGCGCGATCCCGGGGCGGCCCGGGCGCCGACGCCTTCGTACGGCAGCTCTGCTGGCGCGACTTCCACCACCAGGTCCTCGCCGCACGCCCCGGCGCCGCCGTCGACGACTACCGCACCCGGGCCGACCGGTGGCGGCGGGGGAAGGAGGCCGAAGCCGACCTCAGGGCCTGGAAGGAGGGCCGGACCGGGTATCCCGTCGTGGACGCCGCCATGCGCCAACTCGCCCATGAGGGCTGGATGCACAACAGGGGACGGCTGCTCGCCGCGTCTTTCCTGACCAAGACGCTCTACATCGACTGGCGCGCGGGTGCCCGGCACTTCCTCGATCTGCTGGCCGACGGCGATGTCGCCGACAACCAGCTCAACTGGCAATGGGTGGCCGGCACCGGTACCGACACCCGCCCCAACCGCGTGCTCAACCCGGTGACCCAGGCCAGACGGTACGACCCCGACGGCGCGTACGTACGGCGGTGGATTCCGGAACTCGCCGGACTCGAAGGGGCCGCGGTCCACGAGCCGTGGAAGCTCCCGGGCCTCGAACGGGCCCGGTACGACTACCCGGACCCCGTGGTCGAACTCCAGGAGGGGCTGGCCCGATTCCGGCACGCCCGTGGTCAGGACTGAGACACCGGGGCAGTGGGCCGGTTGCCCTCCCGCGCGGCGTCGCAGATCCCGCGCAGGAGGGTCAGGGCCTCCCGTAGTCCGCCGGGGCGCAGCATGCCCGCGCCGGGTGCCTGTCCCGCCCAGCCGGGGCCGGCGAGGAGGACGGTCGTCCGGGCTCGGGCGCCCTTCACGCCCCACGAGAGCCCGGCGACATGGCGCGCCAGGGGGTGGTGTGCCGTGGAGCGGGACTGGGCCCACAGCACGACCGCGGCGGGGCCGGTCCTGCGCACCGCCTGCTCGAGCGCCTCGGGCGGCACGGCCGCCCCGAACATCCGCGTCGGCAGGCCGAGTTCGCCGAGGCCGGCGGCGAGAGCCTCCAGCGGGAGCGTGTGCTGCTCGTCGGGCACGCAGGCCAGCAGGACCGGGGGAGTGGTCGCAGGGGGCTCGGTTCGCGCCCGGGTGCCCGCGCGGCGCAACGCGCTCGACACGTGCCAGGACAACAGATGCTCCACCTCGACGTAGCGGTCGCCCGAGGTCTCCCATGTGCGGCCCACGGCGTGCAGGGCCGGCGCCATCACCTCCTCCCAGGCG
Organism: Streptomyces sp. NPDC046712; assembly: GCF_040645695.1. Lineage (NCBI taxonomy): Bacteria > Bacillati > Actinomycetota > Actinomycetes > Kitasatosporales > Streptomycetaceae > Streptomyces > Streptomyces sp. NPDC046712. Next base: position 86,337 of record NZ_JBEYYW010000010.1, read on the forward strand.
GTGACCAGACCGTGCTCCGCGATCAGGGATTCCAGCATGTCGTCCATGGCCCGCGAGTCGAGGCGGACGGCGGCGCGGCCGAGACCGCGGCACTCCTGCCGTACATCCCCCGAGATCGGCCGGCGGGCCGCCGTGGACGGTGGCCCCTCCCCGACCGGCGCATCCTCGGCGGGGGGAGGCGCCGATCCGGCCCGGGCTGCCCGGGCTGCCCGAGCGGCCTCCGCCGGAGGGACGCCCGACGCGGTGAGACGGCACATCTCCTGCAGGACGGCGATGTCCGACGGAGTCCATCGGCGGTGCCTGCCGGTCTCACGGGCGGCCGGGCCGATGCCGTAGCGCCGGTCCCAGGAGCGCAGTGTCGTGGGGGCGACGCCCAGGCGGCGCGCGACCGCTCCGCTGGTGAGACCAGGCGCGGGTGCGGACATGATTCCACCATACGACGCACAAACGTTGCGAGTGGTCCCGGAACGGCGCCGCGGCGGAATCTGAAGACGCTCCCGGGCCCACCGGGAGCACCCGCCGACCGGTCGGTTCCGGTCCCGGTCAGAGGAGCAGCGCCATGACCGCACCGAGCGTCGTCGCCCCGCCGCCACCCGGGCGCGGTGAGCGCCTCCTCGACCACGAGGTCGCCGAGGGGTTCGTGCGCGGCGACGAGCGGTGCCTGACCGCCGCGTACGACCGTTGGGGCGGTTTCGTGCACGCCCTGGCCGCCCGCGCCCTCGGAGACTCGAGGGAGGCGGAGGACGTGCGCCAGCAGGTCTTCCTCGCCGCCTGGCGGGGGCGGGCCGGCTACCGACCGGAGCGCGGACCGTTCCCCGGCTGGCTCGTCGGCATCACCCGGCGGAAGATCGCCGACGCGCTCTCGGCACGCACCCGGCGACGCGACCTGATCGCCGCAGCCGGAGCCGTCCTGCCCTTCGACGGCGAGCCGGCACCGGGTCCCGACTCCGTCCTGGACCGGCTGCTCGTCACCGACGAGCTGGCCAAGCTGCCCCACGTGCAACGGGAGGTACTCGCCATGGCCTTCTACGGGGACCTCACCCAGGTCCAGATCGCCGAGCGCACCGGAATGCCGCTCGGCACCGTGAAGAGCCACGCGCGACGAGGGCTGCACCGCATGCGCCGCTCGCTGAGCGAGGGGCGGGGCCGGCGCGCCGAGGCCGCCGTTTCGTGAATACGACGCACGATCGATGCGGCCCCAGCAGAGGCAGGGAGGCGCGATGGCGGGGGCGGCGGAACTCCAGCGGTCCGGCGGCCGTGACCGCCACCGGCGACCGGTGCGCTCCGTCTTCCAGGTGAAACGGCCCATCCCCCAGGGCATCGATGCCGAATGAGAAGCATGACCCTCTCAGACCCCCCGCGCGAGCCCACGCGCACGGACCGACTCCTGGCCGCTCTCGGCGGCCTGGTCTCCGGATACGTCTCCCTCGCCGTCGCCGAACTCGTCGCAGCGGGCGTGCGACCCGAAGCGGGCCCCCTCACGGCGGTCGGGGGAGAGGTCATCGACACGGCTCCGACGGCCGTCAAGAACTGGGCGATCCGGACCTTCGGCGAGAGTGACAAGATCGTCCTCCAGTTGGGGATCCTCGTCGTCCTCGCGATCCTGGCCGCGGCTGTCGGGCTCCTCGCGCTTCGGTACCGCCGTGCCGGCGCCGCCACGGTCATGGCCTTCGGCGTGATCGGTGCCCTCGCCGCGGTGAGCCGCCCGGACTCCGAATCCGCCGTGGACGCGCTGCCCTCGCTGGTCGGCGCCGCGGCGGGCGCCTTCCTGCTGTACGTACTGATCGGCCGGCTGCTCGCCCCACGGCCCTCGTCCTCGCCGGACCGGGCCGACGCCGCCGACCGCCGGAGCTTTCTCCTCGTCGCGGCCTCCACCGCCGTCGTCGCCACGGGCGCCGGGGCGCTCGGCAGGGCACTCGGCGGCACGCGCAACGAGGACGCCGTGGCCTCCCGGGAAGCCCTGCGGCTGCCGCGGCCCGCGTCGGCCGCACCCGCCGTTCCCCCCGGCGCCCAGCTCCGCGTGCCCGGTATCAGCCCGTTCATCACCCCGAACAAGGACTTCTACCGCGTCGACATCTCGCTCGTCGTCCCCAAGATCGACGCCGACAGCTGGCGCCTGCGCATCCACGGGCCCGGTACGACCGGCGAGCGCACCTTCACCCTCGCGGACCTGATGCGCCGTGAGGTGATCGAGCGGGACATCACACTCGCCTGCGTCTCCAACGAGGTCGGCGGACCTTACGTCGGGAACGCCCGCTGGCTCGGTGTCCGGCTGGCCGACATCCTGCGCGAGTGCGGAGTGAAGCCGCCCTCCGCCGGCGGCCCCGCCGACCAACTCGTCGCCCGCTCGGTCGACGGCATGACCATCGGCACACCCGTCGAGGAGACGATGGACGGCCGCGACGCCCTCCTCGCCTTCGGCATGAACGGCACACCGCTCCCCTTCGACCACGGCTTCCCCGTCCGGATGCTCGTGCCGGGCCTCTACGGCTATGTCTCGGCCTGCAAGTGGATCGAGGACATCGAGGTCACCACCTTCGACGCCTACGACGCCTACTGGGTGCCCCGCGGGTGGGCCCGTGAGGCACCGGTCAAGACCCAGTCCAGGATCGACACCCCCCGGCCGCTCGCCCGCCCTGAGGCAGGCACCGTCATGGTCGCCGGAGTCGCCTGGGCCCAGCACCGGGGCATCGCGCGCGTCGAGGTACGCGTCGACGAGGGACCCTGGCAGGACGCCGAACTCGGCGCCGAGGACAGCCAGGACACCTGGCGGCAGTGGGTGTACCGCTGGCAGGCCACCCCCGGTCGGCACACCCTCACGGTCCGCGCCACGGACGGCACCGGGGCCGTACAGACCGAGCGGCGCACGGACACCATGCCGGACGGGGCGAGCGGATGGCACACCGTCGTCGTCACCGTCGAATGACCCGATCGCGGGGTCCGTTCGGACGAGTCATGAGGGAGACTGCTGGCGTGCGAGGACATCTACCCGACGAGAACACCGGTTTCGTGGGGCGCGGCAGGGAACTGGACCGGCTGGCGGCGGCGTTGACGGACCACCGTCTCGTCACGGTCACCGGGGTCGGAGGCGTCGGCAAGACACGGCTCGCCCTCCACACCGCGAAGCGACTCGCCGCCGCCTTCCCCGACGGCGCGTGGTGGGCCGACCTGACACCGCTGCAGGGGGACCGGCTGCTCGTGGCGAGCGTCGCCGACGCCGTCGACCTGACCTTCCACACCCCCGGCATGCCCACCACCGTCCTCGGCGAATGGCTCGCCGAGAAGCGCCTGCTGCTCGTCCTCGACTCCTGCGACCACCTGGCCGGCTCCTGCGCCCGGCTCATCGCCGACCTCCTGGCCGCCGCGCCCGGCCTCACCGTGCTCGCCACCAGCCGACGCCCCCTCGGCGGTCCTGAGGAGCGGGTGTTCACGCTCGAACCTCTCCCGCCCGCCGGCCGTGACGCCATGGACCTGCTGCGGCAGCGCACCGACACGGGACCGCGCCGCCCGCGCGTCCCCGCCCAGTGGCAGGCCGGGCCCGCCACCGAGATCTGCGCCCGGTTGGAGGGGATCCCGCTCGCCCTCGAACTCGCCGCGGCCCAGATCCGCCTCCAGGGCATCGAGGCGGTCCGCGCCCAGCTCGGCTCGCGCTTCGAGCTCCTCGTCCACCACGAGCGTGTGTGGCCGCAGCGGCACCAGACCCTGCGTGCGGCGATCGGCTGGAGTCATGAGCTGTGCGAACCCCTCGAACGGCTGCTGTGGGCACGGCTCACCGTGTTCCGCGGCCCGTTCGACCTGGCCTCGGCCGTGTTCGTCTGTGGGGGAGGCCCGCTGACCCCGGCGAATCTGCCGGCCGCCCTCGAAGCACTGGTCCGTATGTCCGTGGTCCACAAGCAGGGCGACCGCTATCGGCTTCTCGACACCATCCGCGAGTTCGGGGCGGGGTGGCTGGCCAAGCTCGGCGAGACGGAGGCCGTCGCCGACCGGCACGCGGCCTTCTGCCTGGACCTGGCCCGGCGGGCCGACGCCGCCTGGCTGGGCCCCGACCAACTGCACTGGTACACCACGATCGACGAGCGCCACACGGACCTGTGCACCGCTCTGGACCGGCTTCTGCGCACCGACCCCGACAGCGCGCTGGCGCTCGCCGGGGCGGTCGGCTTCTTCTGGTCGTGCTGCGGCCGGCTGCGAGAGGCCCGCGACTACCTGGAGCAGGCGCTGGTGCTCAGCGAGGCCCGGGGCGCCGAACGGGCCCGTGCGCTGTGGGCCCTGGGTGTGTCGCTCACCCTCCAGGGCGACTTCGCCCCGGCCCGGGAGGTGAGCGAGCGCTGTGCGCGCGAGGCCCGCCACGCCGCCTACCTGACGGAGCCGCCGGAGCGGCGCGCCGACACGGTGGGCCTGGGGGCGAGGACGCTGGACGCCGCCTACCTCGCGGGGCTGCTCGCCCTGATGACGGGCCGCCCCATGGCCGCGCTCGTCGTCGTCGGCCATGTCCTGGACGCCGCCCCCGGCGGTCCGACGGACTCCGCCGAGCGGCTGCGCTGTCTCCTCGTACGGGTCTTCGCGCTGACCGGCCTCGGCCGTCGCGACGAGGCCCGGGCCGAAGCGCTCGCCCTCCGGGAGGTCTGTGCCGAACTCGGGGAGCACTGGACCCGCGCCTACCTCGACTTCCAGCTGGCCCTGATCGGACTGCTCGAAGGAGAGCCCGACTCGGCCGCCGACCATGCGAGGGCCATGCTGGAGGGAAAGCGCAAGCTCGGTGACGCCTTCGGGGTCGCCCTCGGCCTCGACATCCTGGCCGCCGCCTACGCCGCCTCAGGGGACGGCGAGCTCGCCGCCGACGTCTCCGGCACGGGAGAGGCCTACTGGCGGTCCACCGGCCACCCCCAGCGCGGCATGCCCGAACTGCATGCCCTGCGCCGGAAGTACGAACACGCCGCCCGCGAGACGATCGGCTCACCCACCTACGAGGAGATCTTCCTGCGCGCCCTGTCCGGGCAGCCGCAGGACGGCCTCGCCCGCGCGCTGCGCGGCGGCTCGCGGCACCACTGACCTCACGGGCCGCCCCGTCCCGCCGCTCGCGTTCGGGTGAGGTGGGGACACACCGGTGTCCCCCGGAAGTGGATCACTGCTGCCCTGCGGGGTGACGAGGCGGCGCGCCGTGTTCCACTGAGCGCGGCGACCGGTGTTCATGGAGGGGTGAGCACCGCGAGCACCGCACCGATACTGACCGAGACACACCGGCCGCCCATGCGTGACCAGGGCGCGGACAACGCGCCCGGCGGCATAGTCGTCCACTCCTGCACCCACGTCGGCGCCGCGACCCTCCTGGTCCGGCTGACCGGAGAGCTCGACCACTACAGCGCCGCACCGCTGCGGGCGATACTCGCCTCCGCCGCCGCGGACGGCTGTACCGACCTGATCCTCGACGCCTCCCGCGTCACCTTCTGCGACTCCGGCCTCCTCGCCGTCCTGGACCAGTGGTCCCGGCTGGGCCGCCGGTATCGCATCGACGCGCCCCCGGCCGTCGTCCTCAGGCTGTTGCGGGTCGCAGCGGGCACCTTGCGGTCCCCGCTGCGCGGCGGAAGGCGGTAGCGGCGGAAACGGAACGGGCCGCGGCGCAGGACGCCGCGGCCCGCCCGTCCCTCGACGGCGGAGGTTCCGCTACTTCAGATACGGTCCCGCCGCACCGATCCGGCCGGGCCCGTTCAGTACGTACACCCGCAGGTTGCCCTTCCCCGGCGCCGCGACGTTCAGGGTGCCGTTGGTGACGACCCGCTGGTCGCCGGTGACGGCGTCGGTGTAGGTGCCGTTCGGGATGCCGGTGAAGCCGGCCCCGCCGGTGACCGTGACGAGCGCGAAGCTGTCGGTCGTGCCGCTGGTGTAGCGACGCTTGAACGCCATCGAGCCGCTGATGCCCTCGGTGGAGTACTGGCCCATCTGCAGGGCCGGGACGGCCCGGCGGATCTGGTTGAGTCGCTGGAGGTGCTGGGCCAGCGGCTGGGCGAGGGTCTTGGCGACGGCGCCGCTCGCCGACTCGACGGTGGAGAAGCCCGACGCCTTCACGTCCCCCGCGAGATGGTCGCCGAAGTAGGCGCGGCCCGTGGTCGACAGCGGACAGGTGGGCCCGCAGTCGATCTTCCTGCCCTTCTGGAACTCGACCTCGGAGCCGTAGTACAGCGTCGGGATGCCGCGGAAGGTCCACATCAGCGACATGTTCTCCGCCCAGGCGTCCGTGCCCCCGGCATAGCGCTCGCTGCTCTTGTTGGGCCCGTAGTCGTGGCTGTCGACGTACACGACGTTGTAGGTGGCGTCGTTGTAGCTGTCGTCGGAGTCCTTGCCGTTGCCGAAGGCGTTCTGCGCGTCACCGAAGTTCATGTGCATGCGCATGTCGATGACGTTCATCCCGGAGAACCTGCTGTGGTCCGGGGCGTGGTAGCTGTTGCCGTTCAGGAAGGCGTTGTTCGAGGTCGGCTGGTTCGCCGTGCCCTGCTGCTGCTCGTAGTCGTACATCTCCAGGGCGGCGGTGGCGTCGTCGAGGGCGTACTCCTTGCGCTCCTTCCATGTGAAGAACTGGGCGGAGTGGTTGACCGAGCCGCGGTTCCACTTGTCGTTGACGAAGGCGGCGACCTCGCCGAAGACGAAGAAGTTCTTCGCGGCCTCGGCCCCGAACTTCTGGGTGACCCGCTCCTGGATGGCGGGGAGGAAACGCCGGTTCCAGGTGGTGCGCGGGATGTGGACGGCGGTGTCGACCCGGAAGCCGTCGACCCCCATGTCGATGTACTTGTTGTAGGCACCGATCAGATAGTTCTGCACGGGCGCGGACTCGGTGTTGAAGTCGGCGAGATCCTCGTGCAGCCAGCAGGACCGGGAGTCCTCGCCCTCCCAGTTGCCGATCCAGCACTGGTGGTACAGCGACTTCGGGAACATGCCGGAGGTCGGGTTCGGCCACTGGCAGTTGTAGATCCGGTAGCCCTCCGGGGAGGTGTACTGGGTCGGGGTGCCCCAGTTGACGCAGGTGTTCCCGGTCGGCTCCGCCATCGACCACAGGTCGCCGTTGTAGTACGACTTCCCGGACTTCGGCTCCACGGTCAGGCCGTCGTACTCGAACGAGGAGTTCGGCTCGTCGTAGTACCAGCTCCACTGGCTGTCGCGGACGCCGTACGCCTTGGGGGTGAACAGGCCCTTGGCGCCCCAGCGGGAGGAGTGGTTGTAGACGACGTCCTGGTAGATCTTCATGCCCTTGGCGTGGGCCGCGTTGATCAGATCCTGGTACGAGGCACCGGCCGATTCCAGGCGGGCGTCGACCTTGTAGAAGTCGTAGCCGTGGTAGCCGTGGTAGTCGTAGTCGGAACGGTTGAGCACCACGGGGGTGATCCAGACGGCCGAGAACCCGAGCCCCTTGATGTAGTCGAGCTTGTTCACCAGACCCTTGAAGTCACCCCGGAACATGGGGTCGCCGTTGGCCGCGTTCCCCGACTTCGTGTGCTGGCTGCCGCCCCGGTTGTTCGACGTGTCACCGTCGTTGAAGCGGGCGGTCAGGACGAAGTAGATCGGGTCCTTGCGCGGGTCGGTGCCGAGCGGGCGGCCCGGGTCGGGGGCGGGCGGCGCCGTGCCGGTGGTCGCCCGGGCGGGGGCGGAGGCGGCGGAGGCGTTGCCGGCGGCGTCGAGGGCCCGGACCGTATAGGTGTAGGCGGTGTTCTCCGCCAGGTTCGTGTCGGAGAGGACGGTGGAGCCGACGTCGGTGACCGTCGTGCCGCCCGTACCGCCTGTTCGGGTCACCTGATAGCCCGTCACCCCCTTGTTGTCGGTGGCGGGTTGCCAGGTCAGGACGACGGACGTGCCGTCGGCGCTCGCGGCGACGCCGGTGGGCGTGGTCGGAGCCTGGGTGTCCGGGACCTCGGCGGCGCACGGGTTCGCGGCGTTGCCGGTGACGACCTTGTCCTTGACCGTCGTGGTGCCGGCGGGGACGGAGTAGTTCGCGCCGTTGTTGTTGTCCCAGACGCCGTTGCCGTTGTTGAAGACGGCGCTCATGGTGGTGGCGGTACCGAGGTCGACGGTCCGCTTCCACCAGCCGGTGCAGGCGGCCTCCATGCCGATGCCCGGGACGGCGGTCCAGGCGCCGCCGGAGGGGGCGTAGTGCAGGTTGGCGGTGGTCCAGCCGAGCGCGGCGGTGGAGTAGTAGACCGTGGCCTGGTTGCCCCGCTCGGGCTCGCCCGGGTCGTCGGCGCACGGGTCGGAGTGGGCGACCACACCGTCCTTGACCGTGATCGTGCCGGTGCCCAGGTCGTAGTTCTGTCCGCCGTTGTTGTCCCAGGTGCCGGCGCCGTTGTTGAAGGTGGCCTGCAGGCCCTCGGCGGAGCCCAGGGTGACGGTCTTCTTCACCCAGTCCGTACAGGCCGCCTCCATCGCCACGCCGGGGACCGTGGTCCAGGCGCCGCCGTCGGGCGCGTAGTGGAGGTTGTAGGCGGACCAGTTCTTCGTCTTCGCGTAGTAGAAGACCGTGGCGGTGTTCTCCGCGGCCGCGGCGGGCGCCGCGGGCACGGCGGCCGGCTCGGTGGGGGGTGCGGCGGAAACCAGCCCGAGCAGGCATGCGGCGGCCGCGGCCGCCGCCGGCGCACGTCCGAATCGCCGGAAGGGTGTGCGTCTCATACGTCTCTTCTCCGGAGCAGGGCCACGGCGGGCAGGCCGCGGCGATCGATGAGCCCCGCTCCCCCCGACGCGACTCAGGCCGAGAACCGGTGAGCCGCCGCACGTCGCCTGAAAGGATCATCGGCAACTTGCAGCAAGCGTTTGCGGGTCGGAAATTACCCGTGCATGACAGCCGCGTAAAGAGTCAGGACACGATCCGTGGCGGCCGGGGGTGAGCGTGGTGAGCGCGCGGGTCTTCGTCACCGAACGCACGGCCGCCAGCCGGGGCCGGGGCCGGGGCCGGGCCCGTGCGCCGTTCCGCGCGCGCGACGCATAGAGTCGACCCCGGCTCGGGGCCCACCGCCTGACCGGCGTACCGGATCCGCGCCCGTCCCCGTACCGCCGAACCACCCCGAGGAGCACTCCGTGACCGACGCGGCGTCCATCGCCCTGCAGCAGCAGATCGCCCGGGAACTCGAGGTTTCCGAGACCTTCGACCCGCTCGCCGAGATCGAACGCCGCGTGGCCTTCCTCACCGAGCGCCTCACCGCCTCGGGACTGCGCAGCCTCGTGCTCGGGATCAGCGGCGGCGTCGACTCCACGACCGCGGGCCGACTCTGCCAGCTGGCCGTGGAGCGGGCCCGGGCCGCCGGACACGACGCCACCTTCTACGCCATGCGACTGCCCTACGGCGTCCAGGCCGACGAGAAGGACGCCCAGCTCGCCCTGGGCTTCATCACCGCCGACCAGGTCCTGACCGTGGACGTCAAGCCGGCGAGCGACGCCGCCCTCGACGCCGCCCTCGCCGGAGGCGTCACCTTCCGGGACGCCCACCACCAGGACTTCGTCCAGGGCAACATCAAGGCCCGGCAGCGGATGATCGCGCAGTACGCCGTCGCGGGCGCCCACGACGGTCTCGTCGTCGGCACCGACCACGCCGCGGAGGCCGTCTCCGGCTTCTTCACCAAGTACGGCGACGGCGCGGCCGACGTCGTCCCCCTGACCGGCCTGACCAAGCGCCGGGTGCGAGCCGTCGCCGAGGCCCTGGGCGCCCCCGCCGAGCTGGTGTGGAAGACGCCCACGGCCGACCTGGAGACCCTCGACCCGGGCAAGCCCGACGAGGACGCGCTCGGGGTGACCTACGACGACATCGACGACTTCCTGGAGGGCAAGCCGGTGGGTGAGGCCGCCTTCGCCTCGATCGTCCGCCGCTACGAGCTCACCGACCACAAGCGCCGGCTGCCGATCGCTCCCTGAGGGTGATGTGCGGCGACCATCCGGACGCGAGCGCGAGTGGCGCGCGTCCGGATGGTGGTCCGCTGGGTGAGCCCTGCGGAATCCCGACGGGCACCCACGCGAAGGAGACAGGCATGTTCGGACAGTCGAAGGCGTTCAGCGGCTTCTCGGTCGACGACCTCGGCAAGGCCCGCGAGTTCTACGGCGAGACCCTCGGCCTCCCGGTCGAGGAGAGCGGGCAGGGCGACATGAGGATGCTCACGATCAAGCTGGGCACCGGCGCCAGCGTCTTCGTCTACCCCAAGGACAACCACACCCCGGCGAGCTTCACGATCCTCAATTTCCCCGTGGACGACATCGACGCGGCCGTCGAGGAGCTGGGGCGGCGCGGGGTGGGCCTCGAGCGCTACCCGGAGTTCGACGCCGACGCGAAGGGTGTCGTCCGGGGCCCCGAGGGTCCGGCGGCGATCGCCTGGTTCACGGACCCGGCCGGCAACGTCCTCTCCGTGATCCAGGAGAGCTGACCCGGCGCGACGGCAGTCGCTGCCGGGGCGCGCCGGAGTTTCCCCGTGCGCGGCGAGGGAAGCCGCGGCGCGAGGAGGCGCATCATGAGCGGAAGCGAGAGCAAGGCACGCGGCAGCGGGGGACGCGAGGGCGAGGGCGCGCACGCCCACGCCCAGTACCAGCGGGACAAGGCGGAGAACCTCCTGCAGCGGGCACGGCGCACCACCGACCCCGAGGAGGCCGCGCGCCTGCGGGAGCAGGGAGAACGGCTCAAGGAGCGCAGCGAACGGGCCCTGAGCGAGGAGCACGAGCCCTGGCCGGACGATCTCCACGAGCGGTACCCCGGCTAGTTCCGCCCGGCGGGCCTTTTCGAGCGACTCGACCCGACTGGACTCCACTCAATTCGACCCGACCCGACCGACCGGCACCAGGTGCCCCGGCACCGGTGCCGCTCCGCGCTCCACCGAGGGGCCCGGGCGGCAGCCGGGTGAAAGGCCCGTCGCCCAGGTGGAACCCGCCGCCGTTTCGTCCCCCACCCCGCGTGAACCGCCGGACGAAGGCCCGAACGGCCCGGCCCGGCGTGCACAAGGGTGACCGCCTCTCGTACAACTGCCTTGGGTACCATCGGTAGTTCCTGGTGGACGGCGTGGGGGAAGGCGGGCATGGTCGCGAGGTACCTCGTCTCGCCGTACGGCGGTCGCCGCGCCTACCCCGACATCACGTCCGCTCTGCGCGCAGCCGCCGGACGGGGCCGGTCGGCCCTGATCGAGATCGCGCCGGGCCGCTACGAGGAGACGCTCACCGTCCACGGCGAGGTCCGGCTCACCGCGGTCGACGGCCCGGGCTCCGTGGTGGTGAGCCGGACCCGGGGAGCCGTCCTGGACGCCTCCGGGTCGGTGAGCGTCCACGGCCTCGTGCTCATCGGCCGTGACGCCGACGTCGTCGGCTGCCACGCGGGGACGCTCACCCTCGAGCATGTGGAGATCCGGGCGGACAACGGCGTCAGTGTGCATGCCCGCCCGAACACCTCCGTGACGTTGCGGGACAGCGTGATCCTGCACGGCCGGACGCTGTTCGCCGGGGCGGACGGGCTCGTCGAACGGTGCCGGTTCGCCGATGCCGCCGACAACGCCCTCGCGGTGATCGAGGGTGCCCGCGTCACGGTCCGCGACAGCCGGATCGCCGGCAGCCGGATCCACGGTGTGCGCGTGAACAACGCATGGGCTCAGCTGACGGCGTGCGAGTTCACCGGCACCGGCCAGGCGGCCGTCATGGCGGACGCACGGGCGGACCTCACGGTCGCCGGCTGTGCGATCACCGCCGTGCACGGGGAGGGGATCATGTTCATCGAGCAGTCCCGGGGCTCGGTGGACGACACCCGCGTCACCGACGCGCAGCACGGGATCGGTGCGGCGTCCGGCGCCGATCCGGTGGTGCGCCGCTGCGTGTTCACCGCGTGCCGCGACACCGGCATCAACGTCCAGACCTCGGCCAGGGGCAGGTTCGAGGACTGCGAGGTCCTGGACGCGGGCAACGTCTCGGTGTTCTCGACGAAGGGTGGCGCCCCGGAGGTCCACGGCGGTCGCATCGTGGGAGGCAACGTAGGTGTCGCCGTCACCGACGGGGCCAGGGGCCGCTTCACCGGCATCGCGATCGAGGGCCTGACGGGCACCGCGCTGCGGAGCTTCGACGACTCCAGGGCCGTGTTCGAGCACCTCCGTGTGGAGCGCTGTCCCACGGGCCTGGAGACCCAGGGAAGCGGAGGCACCACGGCCGAACTCGCCGACACGGTGTTCCGCGACTTCAGGGTGGCCGCGGTGGCCGCCGGCGGCCAGTCCCGGGTCACGCTCAAGCGCGTGACCGCGGAGCGCGGGACGGTGGGCTTCGGCGCCGCCGAGGACGCTCAGCTGTTCGTGCACGACAGCGATGTCACGGCGGTGGACAACGGTGGGGCCGTTGCGGTCGGCAAATCGAGGCTCTTCGCGAGGAACCTCACCGTGACCGGCTCGGACGGGATCGGACTCTGCGGGAAGGACTCCGCCTACCTGGATGTCGCGGAGAGCGCGTTCGCCGACTGCGCGATCGCGGGTGCGGTCTTCGACGACGAGTGCGGCGGCCGCCTGGCGGACTGCTCCGTGACCGGAACGCGTGGCAAGGGTGTGCAGCACAACGGCCGGGTCGACCTGGTCGCGCTGCACACCTCGCTGCCGGTCGTCCGGAAGCCCGATCGGCAGGCCGAGCCCGCGCAGACGATCATCCACACCGGCCTCGTCATCCACGGCGACGTCCACGGCTCCCAGTTCGCGTGGGGCAACGAGAACGTCATCCAGCAGCAGACCAACGAGGAGGACCCCAGCACATGAACGACCCGCAGAACGTCAGCAACTACGACGGGCCGGTGTTCAACGGCGCGGTCTCGGGTTCCCAGTTCGCCTGGAACAACGAGCAGGTCACCCAGAACCAGCAGAACAACAGCGCGGTCGCCCCGCAGTTCGAGGCGCTTGCTCAGCTGGTCACCGACCTGCTCCGGCAGCTGCCCGAGGCGGGCCTCGCCGACCAGGAGCGCGAGGACACCGAGTCCGCGGCCAGGGAGGTCCTCGCGGAGATCACCCGGCCGGAACCCGAGGAGGGCAGGATCCGCCGCGCGCTCGGCATGCTCAAGGGTGCGCTGGCACCGGTCGCCACCGGTGTCGCGGCCGGTACGGCGGTGGGCGCGCAGGAGTGGGCCCGGGCCGCGATCGAGGGACTGACCGGCCTGGTCTGACGGGCGCGCCCCGACGGTCGCCGGCGGCACCGGGCCGCCTCCCTGTGCCATGGAGCGATCAGCCGCGGCGGGGTGTCCCGTCGCGCAACTTCCGGGGCAGCCAGCGCAGTTGTGCCGCCTGCTGGAAGGCGGCGCCACCCTCGTGGTCGTTGAAGTCGTAGACCTCGATGCCCTTCTCCTCGTGGGCGTAGGCGTTGAAGGCCGCGAACACCGTCGACGGCGGGCAGGTCAGGTCCTCCAGGCCGGTCGAGAAGAGCGCCGGGGCCGTGGCTCGGGCCGCGAAGTGGACGCCGTCGAAGTAGGCGAGGGTTCGCCGCACCTGCTCGGTCCGGCCCCGGTGGGTCTTCAGATAGCTCCCGATCTCGCGGTACGGCTGCCGGTCCGTGATCGTCGTCGCGCGCGGGAAGTCGCACAGGAACGGTACGTCCGGAGCGGCGGCCACCAGCCCCCGTACCAGCCCCGCGACCGCCAGCGTGATGCCGCCGCCCTGGCTCACCCCCGTCACCGCCGTACGCGCCGCGTCGACCAGCGGATGCGAGCGGGCCGCCTCCACGGCCCGTACCCCGTCGGTGAACAGACGGCGGTAGTAGTACGTGTACGGGTCCTCGACGCCGCGGGTCATGAATCCCGGGTACGCGGGCGCGCTGCCCACGGGGTCGGGGGTGTCGCCGGTCGCCCAGCCGCTGCCCTGGCCCCGGGTGTCCATCACGAAGTGCGCGAACCCCGCCGAGGCCCACAGCAGATGGGAGTGGGGCAGGCCGCGCCCGCCTCCGTACCCGAGGAACTCCACGACCACCGGCAGGGGTTCGCGCGTTCCCGCCGGAAGGACGAACCAGCCCTTGACGGGATGGCCGCCGAATCCGGCGAAGGTCGCGTCGTGCACCTCGACCGTCGCGAGTCCGGTCTCCACCGGATCGAACCGCGCGCCGAGTTCATGGCCCCGTGCCTCGTCGAGGGTCTCGGTCCAGAACGCGTCGAAGTCCTCCGGCTCCTCGGACAGGCTGCGGTACGTGCGGAGTTCGTCGAGCGGAAGATCGAACAGGGACATGAACACCGCCCTTTCCGTGAGAGGCCGAGGCCGGCCTCCTTGGCCGGTCACTCCGGCCAAGATCACGGTACGGGGAAACGCGCTCTGTTCGTAGCTGTGAACAGGCATCAGCGCTGTGGAACTTCAGGCGTCGGCGACCGAGTCGAACTCGACCTCGTCCCGCGCCACGACCGCGTCGGCGCGCAGCCGGCAGCCCGTTGAACACCGTCTCTTGTCATGGCCCTTGCGAGTTCCTCCGCCGCCCTGCTATTCATCCGTTAGGAAACTTTCCTTCCAATCCGTTGTCCCGTCCACCCGTCCCCTCCATCGTTCCGGGAGACCCCCATGACATCGGCACGATCGGCACTCCTCCAGCTGCGCTCGCTGGGCGCCGCAGGCACCGCGGCGACCGCCCTGCTCCTGGGCCTCGCCGCCGCACCCTCCACCGCGGTGGCCGCCCCCGTCACCCACGAGGCGGAGACCGCCACCGTGTCCCAGGGCGCGGTCGAGTCCAACCACACCGGCTTCACCGGCACGGGCTTCGTCAACTACAACAACTCCACCGGCAGTTATGTGCAGTGGAACGTCAACGCCGCCCAGGCCGGCACCGCCACCCTCACCCTCCGCTACGCCAACGGCACCACCACCAACCGCCCCATGGACATCAGCGTCAACGGCGTGGTCGCCGCCTCCGCCAAGGCATTCGCGGGGACGGGGGCCTGGACCAGCTGGGCCACCACCACCGTCACCGCCAACCTCAAGGCCGGCGCCAACACCATCCGCGCCACGGCCACCACCGCCAACGGCGGTCCCAACGTCGATCACCTCAAGGTCGACACCGCCGCCCCCGTCGCCGACACCCCGACCGCGATCAACGGTCAGCTGAAGGTCTGCGGCACCAAGCTCTGCAACCGGTACGGCAAGCCCATCCAGCTGCGCGGTATGTCCAGCCACGGCACCCAGTGGTACAGCCAGTGTCTGACCGGCGGCTCGCTCGACGCGCTCGCCAAGGACTGGAACGCCGACGTGCTGCGCGTGTCCACCTACGTCCAGGAGGACGGGTACGAGACCGACCCGCGCAAGTACACCGACCTCGCCCACTCCCTCATCGAGCAGGCCACCGCGCGCGGCATGTACGTGATCGTCGACTGGCACATGCTCGACCCCGGCGACCCGCACTACAACCTCGCCCGCGCCAAGACCTTCTTCACCGAGATCGCCCAGCGCCACGGCGCCAAGACCAATCTGCTCTACGAGATCGCCAACGAGCCCAGCGGCGTCGCCTGGTCCCGGATCAAGAGCTACGCCGAGCAGCTGATCCCCGTCATCCGCGCCAAGGACGCCGAGACACCGATCCTCGTAGGCACGCGCGCGTGGTCCTCGCTCGGCGTGTCCGAGGGAGCCGACGAGTCCGAGGTCGTCGCGAGCCCGGTGAACGCCACCAACATCATGTACACCTTCCACTTCTACGCGTACTCGCACCGCGACGAGTACCTGGACACCCTCTCTCGCGCCGCCGACAAGCTGCCCGTCTTCGTCACCGAGTTCGGCACCCAGAACTACGCCGGCGAGGGCGCCAACGACTTCGCGATGACCCAGCGGTTCATCGACCTCATGGCCGCCAAGAAGATCAGCTGGGTCAACTGGAACTTCTCCGACGACAACCGCAGCGGCGCCGTCTTCAACGTCGGGACCTGCGCGAACAACGGCCCGTGGGCCGGGACGAGCTCCCTCAAGCCGGCCGGTGTCTGGATCCGCGACCGCATCAGGACGGCCGACGACTTCCCGACCTCCTGACCGCATCTCCTGACCGCACCTCCTGATCGCACCGCCGGCCCACCTCCCGACCCCACCTCCGAGCCCACCTCCTGATCCGCCTCGATGCGCCCCCGCCCCACGCCCTGTGATCCACTGGTCGGGCGGGGGCGTACCGAACAGGAGCAGCATTGACCAGCTACCGCCAGCCCGGCCTCGTCCTCACCGACCGCCGCTTTACCGTGCCGCTCGACCACGCGGACCCCGGAGGCGAGCAGATCGAGGTCTACGGCCGTGAGGTCGTCGCGAGCGACAAGTCCGCGGACGACCTGCCGTGGCTGGTGTATCTGGAGGGCGGCCCCGGTTTCGGGGCCCGTCGCTTCGTCGGCCCCCAGGCCTGGCTCGGCCGGGCCGTCCAGGAGTTCCGCGTCCTCCTGTTGGACCAGCGCGGCACCGGCAACTCCACCCCGGCCAACCGCCAGACCCTGCCCCTGCGGGGCACCCCACGGCAGCAGGCCGACTATCTGGCGCACTTCCGGGCCGACTCGATCGTCAAGGACTGCGAGCTGATCCGGAAGCGGCTCACCGGGGGCGCCCGCTGGACCGTCCTCGGCCAGAGCTTCGGCGGCTTCTGCGCCACCCACTACCTGTCCACCGCCCCCGAGGGCCTGCGCACCGTCCTGATCACCGGCGGACTGCCGTCGCTGCACGCCACCGCCGAAGAGGTCTACCGGGCCGCCTATCCCCGCATCCGCCGCAAGGTCGAGGCCCACTACGCCCGCTACCCGCAGGACGTCGACCACGCCCGCGCCATCGCCGCCCACCTCCAGGAGCACGAGGTCACCCTCCCGTCCGGCGGACCGCTCACGCCGGCCGCCTTCCAGTCCCTCGGCATCCTCCTCGGCAGCGGCGAGGGCACCCACCAGCTCCACCTCCTCCTGGAGGACGCCTTCGTCCCCACCCCCACCGGCCCCGCGCTCTCGGACGCCTTCCTGGAGAACGTCCAGGCCGTCCTCTCCTACGCCGGACACCCGCTGTACGCCGTGCTCCACGAGGCGATCTACGCACAGGGTCAGGGCCCCACCGCCTGGGCCGCCGAACGCGTCCGCGCCGAGTTCCCCCGCTTCGACGCCGCGAAGACCCTGGCCGGCGACGAACCGCTCCTCTTCACCGGCGAGACCGTCCACCCCTGGCACTTCGAGACGGACCCGGCCCTGCGCCCGCTGCGCGAGACCGCCCACCTGCTCGCCGCACGGGAGGACTGGGCGCCGCTCTACGACCCCGCACGTCTCGCCGCCAACGAGGTGCCGGTGGCCGCCGCCGTCTACCACGACGACCTGTACGTGGACACCGCACACTCCCTGGAGACCGCCCGCGCGATCCG
This sequence comes from Streptomyces sp. NPDC046712, assembly GCF_040645695.1. Taxonomy (NCBI): domain Bacteria; kingdom Bacillati; phylum Actinomycetota; class Actinomycetes; order Kitasatosporales; family Streptomycetaceae; genus Streptomyces; species Streptomyces sp. NPDC046712. The sequence goes on from NZ_JBEYYW010000010.1 coordinate 103,638, forward strand.
GGGCCTGCGGACCTGGGTGACCGACGAGTTCGAGCACGACGGCGTACGGGCCGGCGGCCCGCGCGTCCTCGACCGGCTGCTCGCGCTCACCCGGGGTGAGATCTGATCGCCCGGGGATAGGATTCGCCGCGCAATCGGTCAGCAATCGGGGTGAGGTGCGGGAGGCCTGGGTGGCACGGAACGAGATACCGGCATCGGGGCGCGAGCTGAAGTTCCGGGCTCTCATGGCGGAACTGCGCCGCGGCATCCTCGACGGCACCTGGCCACCCGGCTCCAAGCTCCCCACCGAGCGGGCCCTCGCCACCGAGACCGGCCTCTCGGTGACCACGGTCCGCCGGGCGTACGAGGACCTCGTCGACCTCGGGCTTGTCGAACGCCGCCAGGGCGCGGGGACCTTCGCCGCACAGCGACCCGACGGCGACGGGGCGCCCGCCGGCGACCGGCGGGTCGTCGGGGTCCTCGTCCCCGACACCACCTTCTACTACCCCCGGGTCCTCCAGGGCATCGAACGGGAGCTCGCCGCGGCCGGCGCCCGGCTCGTCCTCGCCTGCTCGCACTACGACCCCGACGAGGAGGACGCCGCCGTCGGGCGACTGCTCTCCTCCGGCGTCCACGGGCTGCTGCTCGTCCCCTCGCTGCACACCGCCACCGATCCGGGCCGGCGCGCCGAGGAACTCCTCGCGCTGCCCGTACCGGCCGTCCTCGTCGAGCGCCGGCTCGCCGCGTACGGCCCCGGCGACCCCACCGAGCACGTCTGCACCGACCACGAGGGCGGCGCCTACGACGCCGTACGTCATCTGCGAGCCCTCGGCCACGAACGGCTCGCGCTTCTCGTCCGCACCGACGCGCCCACCACCGCGCCCATCGAGTCCGGCTTCGCCCGGGCCGCCGCCGATCTCGGCCTCCATGCGCCGCTGCACGTACGGGACGAGCGGGACGGCTGGAATCCAGAACGGGCCGACCTGGCCATCGCCGAACTGAGGGCCGCGGGCGTCACCGCCGGGCTCTGCTTCGGCGACCGCGAGGCCGCCCTCGTGCTCGCCGCGGCCCGCCGCGCGGGGCTGCGCGTACCCGAGGACCTCGCCCTGATCAGCTACGACAACGAGTTCGCGGACGTGGCCGAGACACCGCTCACCGCCGTCTCTCCGCCCAAGTTCCAGGTCGGCAGGCTCGCCGCGCAGATCCTGCTGCGCCGGCTCGCCGACGGCGACGCCTCCCCGCTGCACCAGGTGCAGTTGCGGCCGCGGCTGGTGGTCCGGGCGTCCTGCGGTGCCGCCCTCGCCGGTGCCGCGCGCAAAAGTCCAAGCAATGCGTCCTGATTGCTCATGGTGCGCCCTTGACCGGGCCGGATAGAACTCTCCGGAGCGCTTTCGACGAGAGGACCCGGACATGACCACCCACGTCAGTGCCGAGATCGCCGGCCAGCCCGACTGCTGGCGCCGCGCCGCCGACACGGCAGCCGACCATGCCGACATGCTGCCCCGGCGCGGTGAGCGGATCGCGGTCGTCGGCTGCGGCACCTCGTACTTCATCGCCCGCGCCTACGCGGCCCTGCGCGAATCCCTCGGCGGGGGTGAGACCGACGCCTTCCCGGCCTCCGACGAGACCCCGTTGGGCCGCGGCTACGACCGGATCGTCGCCCTCACCCGCTCCGGTGCGACGACCGAGGTGGCGACGCTGCTCGCCCGGGCCGCCGGCCGCATCCCGACCCTGGTCCTGACCAGCGTCCCGGACAGCCGCGCCGCGCAGCACGCGGACCGGGTGATCGGCCTGGGCTTCGCCGACGAACGCTCCGTGGTGCAGACGCGGTTCGCCACCACCGCCCTCCAACTGCTGCGCGCGGGGCTCGGGGTGGACCTGACCTCATCGATCGTCGACGCCGAACTGGCCCTGTACGAGCCGCTGCCCGCGGCCTGGGAGCAGCGCGGCCAGTTCACCTTCCTCGGCACCGGCTGGACGGTCGGACTCGCCGACGAGGCCGCGCACAAGCTCCGCGGTGTGGCCCGCGCCTGGTCGGAGTCGTACGCGGCGATGGAGTACCGCCACGGGCCGATCGTCATCAGCGATCGTTCCAGTCTCGTGTGTTGCCTGGGGCCGGAGCCGGCCGGTCTGCGAGACGAAGTGGAGGCCACCGGGGCGCTGTTCGCCGCCGATGCCATCGATCCGGTGGCAGCACTGGTGCGCGCCCAGCGACTCGCCGTCACGCTCGCGGTGCGACGCGGGCTCAACCCGGACCGCCCCCGCCATGCGTCGCGCTCGGTGATCCTTTCCGGAGCGATCCGCGCGTAAGGGCCGTATCCTGCGGCCATGATCGACACGAGCACGCAACTCGAAGACATGCCCGGTGACTGGCAGCGCGCGCTGGCCGTGGTCGCCCACCCGGACGACCTCGAGTACGGCTGCGCCGCCGCCATCGCGGGCTGGACGGATGCCGGCAAGGAGGTCGTCTATGTCCTCGCCACCCGTGGCGAGGCCGGCATCGACTCGCTCGACCCCGCCACCTGCGGGCCGCTGCGCGAGCAGGAGCAGCGGGCGAGCGCGGCCGTCGTCGGGGTGCCGACGGTGGAGTTCATGGACCACCGCGACGGCGTGATCGAGTACGGACTCGGTCTGCGCCGCGACATCGCGGCGGCCATCCGCCGCCACCGTCCGGAACTGGTCATCACCCTCAACCACCGGGACACCTGGGGCACGGGCGTGGGCGGGTTCTGGAACACCCCGGACCACGTGGCCGTCGGCCGTGCGACGCTGGACGCGGCGGGCGACGCGGGCAACCGCTGGATCTTCCCCGAACTGACCGAGCAGGGCCTGGAGCCGTGGAACGGCGTCCGCTGGGTGGCGGTCGCCGGATCCAACACCCCGACCCACGCCGTCGACGCCACCCCTGGTGTGGAGCGGTCCGTCCAGTCCCTCCTGGCCCACCGCGCGTACATCGAGGCCCTGACGGACGAGGACCCCGAGGAGTACGTCCGTACCTTCCTCGCCGGCAACAACCAGCGCTTCGCGGCACGGTACGGCGACCGGCCGACGGTCGCCTTCGAGCTGTTCTCCCGCTGAGGCCGGCCGGCGTGCTTCCTCCAGGAGCGGTGACGCCCTAGCCTGACGATCCGTCAGAACTCAGGGGGGGGCACGGTGATCGACACGCTCGACAGAGAGATCCCGGAGGGTGAGGAGCGCCTCACGCTCACGGTCGAGGACGGCGTCGGTGTCCTCACCCTCTGCCGTCCCGAGCGGCTCAACGGCTGGAGCTGGGAGGCCAGCCGGCAGCTCGGGCTGATGGCCGACCGGATCCGCTTCGACGAGACCGTTCGGGTCGTGCTGCTGCGGGCCGAGGGGCGCGCGTTCTGTGCGGGCATCGACGTCACCGCGCCCGGCGGGGGCATCACCGGCCGCACGGCCGCCGAGCGGATCCAGCGGTACGACGAGGGCATCCGCTGGGTCCATGAGCGCTTCGCCGTCTTCGCCCGGCTGCCCCAGCCGGTCGTGGCCGCCGTCCAGGGCTACTGCCTCGGCTTCGGATTCGAGCTGGCCCTCATGGCGGACGTCCGGATCGCCGCCGACGACGCGGTCTTCGCCCTGCCCGAGGCGGGCATCGGTGTCGCCGTGGACGCGGGCGGCGATCTGAGGATCGCCCGCGAGGCGGGCGCCGGCTGGGCCAAGTACCTCGCCCTCACCGGCCGCCGCATCGACGCCGCCACCGCCGAACGGCTCGGCCTCGTCCAGCTCGTCACGCCCCGCGACGAACTGGAGCGCACCGCCCGCGAGACGGCCGCCGCCATCGCGGCGAACGCGCCGCTCGCCGTCCGCGCGATCAAGCGGAACATCGACGCCTACGCCGACCACGCCATGGCCGCGGCCCTCGACCGCACGGCCCTCGCCGCGGCGCTCACCCTCTCCTCGGACGACGCCCGCGAGGGCTACGCGGCGAAGGCCGCCCGCCGCCCTCCGCACTTCGAGGGCGGATGAGCCGGGCCCTGATCCTGCCTGATCCGAACGGCAGGCCCCGGGGCCTGCTCTTCGGATCAGGGGCGGACACTCCCTAGTCCTGCGGGGCGGGCTTGAGGACGGCGTAGGGGGCGCCGAAGGGGTCGGCGAGCCAGGCGATCCGGCCCACGTCGGGGATGTCCGCCGCCGGCATGAGGACCGAGCCGCCGTTGCCCTGCGTCCGCACCGCGATGTCGTCCACGTCCGCCACGCCGAAGTACGGGATCCAGCGCGCGTGCTCCCTGCCCTGCTGGAGCTCGGCGATCCCGCCGAACGAGGCGTCCTCCTGGTCGCCCTCGGCGGTGGACAGCACCCGGTAGGTCATCCCCGGCGCTTCCATCTCCTGCGAGCGCCAGCCGAACAGCTTGCCGTAGAACTCCAGGGCGGCCCGAGGGTCGGGGACATGCAGCTCCGCCCAGCACAGGGTGTTGTCCTCGGAGGTCCTGTCCAGACCCTTCACCGCGCCCGGCTGCCACACCGCGAACGCGGCGCCGCCCGGATCGGTCAGCTGGGCCATCCGCCCGGCGTCCATGACGTCCATCGGCTCGGAGCGCACCGCGCCGCCGTTCTGCTCGGCGGCCTTGGCCGTGGCGTCGGCGTCGGGCGTCTGGAAGTACACGGTCCAGGCGGAGCTCGCCCCCTGTTCGGTCAGCGGACCGAGGGCGGCGACCGTGCGGCCGTCCTGCTGGAAGAAGCCGTAGCCACCGGCGTCCGGTCCTGCCGAGGCGAACTCCCAGCCGAAGACGGCCGTGTAGAACCCGGCGGCGACCGCCGTGTCGGGACTGCCCAGGTCGATCCAGCTGGGGGAGCCCTTGGTGAAGTCCGTACCGAGCATGTGGTGTGCCCTGCCTTTCCGCGTCTGGAGGTCGTCCGGCAACCCTCGCCGATCCTCGCCGCTCGGCCCTGCCCCCGCAGCCGCAGACGCCCGGGTTCATCCGCGTGGACCAGCGCGCGTCACTCCCCGAACCGCCCCCGCCCCAGCTGCTCGCGCACCGGCACCACGGGGTCGTTGACGAGGGCCCGACGCTGCCAGTTCGCGCCGTCCACGACCAGCGTGTGCCCGGAGACGAAGCGGGCGTACGGGGAGGCGAGGAACGTCGCCGCCCAGCCCAGCTCGCGCGGGTACCCCACGCGGAGGGCAGGCTGCCGGGCGTCCTGGCGGGGCGCCCGGTCGAGGGCGCCCCGGATGTCCGACGTCATGTCCTCGTGCGGCATCAGGCCCGGCACAAGACCGTTGACCTGGATCCCGTACGGCCCCCACTCCACCGCCAGCGTCTCCACCAGGTTCTTCACCCCGGCCTTCGCCGCCGACGAGTGGGCGAAGCCGGGGCCGCCGGTCCAGGCGTACGAGGCCCCCACGTTGACGACGGACCCCGGAGCCCCCGCCGCCAGGTGGCGACGGGCGAACTCCCGGGTCGTGAACCAGGTGCCCGTCAGCGTGATGTCGACGACCGCCCGCCAGCCGTTCGGCGACAACTCCTCCGCCGGCACGGGGAAGTTGGCCGCCGCGTTGTTGACCAGGACGTCCGGGTGGGAGCCGAGGGCCGTCTCGCAGGCGTCGAAGGCCGCGGCGACGGCCTCCGGCTCGCGGATGTCGCAGACCGCGGCCGCCACACGGGTCCCGGCGATCCCCCGCAGCTCCTCCCGCGCCGCCTCCAGACGGGCGGCCGTCCGCCCGACGATCAGCAGCTCCGCCCCGAGCCGGGCGAACTCGGCCGCGATCGCCTTCCCCAGACCCGAGCCGCCCCCGGTGACCAGGACCACCCTCCCCTCGTACGTCCCCGGTGGCAGCGCGCTCGCGCCGAGCGGGGGAGGGGTAGGCAGTCCCGGCAGGTCCCTTGCTTCGTCCGTCATGCCGCATCGATAGCGCGCGAAGGGCGAGAACTGAAGCCCCGTCAGCCCGCGGCCGAGACCTTGCGGTCCAGATCGCTCATGATCAGCTCCATGTTGATCGCCACGCCGGCCCGGTAGCCACCGCTCGCCGCGTTGATCACCTGCTCCTGCGCGCCGATCGCGTTCCCCGCCGCCCATACGCCGGGCACACTGGTCCGCCCCGTCTCGTCCACCGCCACGAACGTGCCGAGCGGAGTCTCGCGCGTCGCGGCGCCCAGCGCGGTGAGCAGATCGTCCCGGGGCGTCATACGCGGCCCCACGAAGAGCACCTCACGCTCGACGACGCGTCCGTCCGCCATGCGTACGCCCGTGAACCGGTCGTCCTCGACGACCAGGCCGGCCACCTCGCCCGTCACCACTTCGACGCCGGCCGTCGCCACCCGGGCCCGGTCCTCCGCGGAGAGCTCGTCGGCGGTGTGCAGGAAGAGGGTCACGTCGTCGGACCACTGCGAGACGACCACCGCCTGATGGACGCTCATCACCGGATGGGCGATCACCCCGAAGGCCCGGTCGCGGACCTCCCAGCCGTGGCAGTACGGGCAGTGCAGCACCTCGCGACCCCACCGCTCGGCGAGGCCGTCGATCTCCGGGAGCTCGTCGACCAGACCGGTGGTGACGACGAGCCGGCGCGCCTCGACCCGGCGGCCGTCGTCCACGGTCACCACGAAGCCGTCGGGGCCGTCGGAGCGCGGGACCGCCGCCGTCACGCGCCCGGCCGTCCACTCCACCCCGTACGCGGCGATCTCCCGGCGTCCCACCTCCAGGAAGTCCGCCGGGCTCATCCCGTCCCGGGAGAGGAAGCCCTGCATATGGGCGGCCGGGGCGTTGCGCGGCTCGCCGGCGTCGATCACCAGCGTCCGGCGCCGTGACCGGCCGAGGACGAGGGCCGCGCTCAGGCCGGCCGCGCCGCCCCCGACGACCACCACGTCGTACGGCCCGCTGTGGTGCCGGACATCGCCGGGCTGCTCATTGTCGTGCTGCTCATTCGCGTTCATGCCGCGACCATCGCTCCGGCTCGCTTGCTTGACAAATGTTCTTGCCGGTTCCGCAAAATGGATCCATGACCGAAGACGAACGTATCGACGCCGTCCTGAACGAGGTCGGCCCGCGGCTGCGCCGCATCCGGCGCGAGCGCGGGGCCACCCTCGGGGACCTGTCGGCCTCCACCGGCATCTCCGTGAGCACCCTCTCCCGCCTGGAGTCGGGGCAGCGCAAGCCGAGCCTGGAGCTGTTGCTCCCCATCGCCCGCGCCCATCAGGTGCCGCTGGACGAGCTGGTCGGCGCACCGCCGGTCGGCGATCCCCGGGTGCGCTCGAAGCCGATCGTGCGACACGGCCGGACCATGTTCCCGCTCACCCGCCAGCCGGGCGGCCTCCAGGCGTACAAGATCGTGCAGGAGAAGGCCGAGGAGCGGATGGAGCAGCGTGTCCACGAAGGGTACGAGTGGCTCTATGTGCTCTCCGGGAAGCTGCGGCTCGTGCTCGGCGATCACGATGTCGTCCTGGGCTCGGGTGAGGCCGCCGAGTTCGACACGCGGGTGCCGCACTGGTTCGGTCCGACGTCGGACGGGCCGGTGGAGTTCCTGAGCCTGTTCGGGCCGCAGGGCGAGCGGATGCATGTGAGAGCGCGTCCGAAGAAGTCCTGAGCGGAAGAAGTCCGCCGCGCATGGTTCCACCAGGCGCAAGCGACCGCTTAGTATGCGACCGACCGCGCAGTACGGACGACGGCTGGTGGAGGACCGCGATGCAGGCATGGCGAGTGCACGAGAACGGCGAACCGGGCGAGGTGATGCAGCTCGACGAGGTGGACACGCCGACACCCGGCGAAGGGCAGCTCCTCCTCAAGGTGCGCGCCGCCAACGTCAACTTCCCCGACGCCCTCCTCTGCCGGGGCCAGTACCAGGTGCGGCCCCCGCTGCCCTTCACCCCCGGCGTGGAGATCTGCGGCGAGACCGAGGACGGCCGCCGGGTCATCGCCACCCCCGCCCTCCCGTACGGCGGACTCGCCGAGTACGCGGTGGCGGACGCGGCGGCCGTGCTCCCCGCACCCGAGGCCCTCGACGACGCGGAGGCGGCCGCGCTCCACATCGGCTACCAGACCGGCTGGTTCGGCCTGCACCGCCGCGCCGCGCTGAAGGAGGGCGAGACTCTCCTCGTCCACGCCGCCGCGGGCGGCGTCGGCAGCGCCGCCGTCCAGCTCGGCAAGGCGGCCGGCGCCACCGTCATCGGTGTCGTCGGCGGACCGGAGAAGGCCGAGGTCGCCCGCACGCTCGGCTGCGACGTCGTTGTCGACCGGCACTCCGAGGACGTCATCGCCGCCGTCAAGGAGGCCACCGGCGGCCGGGGCGCCGACGTGATCTACGACCCCGTCGGCGGTGCGGCCTACGCGCAGTCCGCCAAGGTGGTCGCCTTCGAGGGCCGGATCCTCGTCGTCGGCTTCGCGAGCGGGTCCATCCCCTCGCCCGTCCTCAACCACGCCCTCGTCAAGAACTACTCGATCGTGGGGCTGCACTGGGGCCTCTACAACCTGAAGGACCCGGCGGCGATCCTGCGCTGCCACGAGACCCTCACCGAGTACGCCGCCAAGGGGCTCATCAAGCCGCTGGTGAGCGAGCGGGTGCCGTTCGACGGCGCGGCGGACGCCGTGCAGCGCGTCTCCGAGGGCGTGACCACCGGCCGTCTGGTCGTCCTCCCGGCAGGAGCCGCCCGATGACCCGTGTGATCGACGCCGACGAACTCCGCGCGCGGACCGGGCAGTTGCTCGCCGAGCACCCGCCCGCCACCACCGACCGCACCGACTTCCTCCGGGCCCGCTTCGACGCCGGACTCGCCTGGGTGCACTACCCCGTCGGCCTCGGCGGCCTCGACGCCCCGCGCTCCCTGCAGGCCGTCGTCGACGCCGAACTGGCCGCGGCCGGCGCCCCCGACAACGACCCCCGCCGGATCGGCATCGGCCTGGGCATGGCCGCGCCGACCCTCCTCGCCTACGGCTCCGACGAGGTCAAGCAGCGCTTCCTCAAGCCGCTGTGGGTCGGCGAGGAGGTGTGGTGCCAGCTCTTCAGCGAGCCGGGAGCCGGCTCCGACCTCGCCGCGCTCGGCACCCGCGCCGTACGGGACGGCGACAGTTGGGTGGTGAACGGCCAGAAGGTGTGGACATCCAGCGCGCACCTGGCCCGCTGGGCCATCCTCATCGCCCGCACCGACCCGGACCTGCCCAAGCACCGGGGCATCACGTACTTCATCTGCGACATGACCGACCCCGGTGTCGAGGTCCGGCCGCTGCGCCAGATCACCGGAGAGGCCGAGTTCAACGAGGTCTTCCTGACCGACGTCCGTATCCCCGACGCCCACCGGCTCGGCGAGATCGGCGACGGCTGGCGGGTCGCCCAGACCACGCTCATGAACGAGCGGGTCTCCATCGGCGGCGCCCGCATCCCCCGCGAGGGCGGGATGATCGGCCCGGTCTCCACCACCTGGCGCGAACGCCCCGAGCTGCGCACCCACGATCTGCACCGGCGCCTGCTGGACCTGTGGGTCGACTCCGAGGTGGCCCGGCTCACCGGCGAGCGGCTGCGCCAGCAGCTCGTCGCCGGACAGCCCGGCCCCGAGGGCAGCGCGATGAAGCTGGGATTCGCCCGTCTCAACCAGGCCATCAGCGGCCTGGAGGTCGAACTCCTCGGCGAGGAAGGGCTGCTGTACGAGGACTGGACCATGCGCCGGCCCGAGCTCGTCGACTTCACCGGCCGCGACGCCGGCTACCGCTATCTGCGCTCCAAGGGCAACTCGATCGAGGGCGGTACGACCGAGGTGCTGCTCAACATCGTCGCCGAACGCGTCCTCGGTCTGCCCGCCGAGCCCCGCAACGACAAGGACGTCGCCTGGAAGGACCTCGCGCGATGACAAGTCAGCTGCTCTACACCGAGACCGAGGACGACCTGCGCGCGGCCGTCCGCTCCCTGCTCACCGACCGCGCCGACCCGAGCGTGCTGCTCGGCCGGATCGAGAGCGACGACCCGTACGTCCCCGGCCTCTGGAAGTCACTCGCCGGCGACATGGGCGCGGCCGGACTCCTCGTCCCCGAGAAGCTCGGCGGACAGGGTGCGAGCCACCGGGAGGCGGCCGTGGTCCTGGAGGAGCTGGGCCGCGCGGTGACCCCGGCGCCGTACCTCACCAGCGCGGTGGTGGCGACCGAGACCCTGCTCGCGCTCGACACGGAGAGCGGGCCCGTCGTCGAGCTGCTCGCCGGTCTCGCGAGCGGCCGCACCGTGGCGGTGCTCGCCGTGCCCCTCTCGGCGGCTCCCGACGCGGAGCCGCCCATCAGCGGCACCGTCACCGGTGTCGCCGACGCCGTCGCCGCGGACGTCTTCCTCGTGCCGCGCGAGGACGGTCTCCACGCGGTCCCGGCCGCCGATGCCACGGTCGCGCCGCAGACCCCGCTCGATCTGACCCGGCCGCTCGCGGCCGTGACCACGGACGGGACGAGCGGCACCCGCCTCGCCGACGCGGCGGAGGCCACGTCGGCGATCCGGCGCGGACTGCTCGCGGGAGCCGGACTGCTCGCCTCCGAGCAGCTCGGGCTCGCCGAGTGGTGCCTGGAGGAGACCGTCCGCCACACCCGCGAGCGCTACCAGTTCAACCGGCCCGTCGGCTCCTTCCAGGCGCTCAAGCACCGGATGGCGCAGCTCTGGCTGGAGATCGTGAACGCCCGGGCGGCGGCCCGCGCCGCCGCCGACGCGCTGGCCACGGGCAGCCCCGAGGCGCCGCTGACGGTGGCCGTGGCCCAGGCGTACTGCTCGAAGGTCGCCGTCCACGCGGCGGAGGAGTGTGTGCAACTGCACGGCGGTATCGGCATGACCTGGGAGCACCCCGCGCACCTCGCGCTGAAGCGGGCCAAGTCCGACCAGATCGCGCTGGGTTCGGTGGGCCGGCACCAGGACGCCATCGCCGCCCTGGTCGGTCTCCCGGCTCCCGCCTAGGGCCGAAGTAAGGGGCCCTCGTGTCCGCACCCCTTTACATACTGTTTAATTGCGTATCGTTCGCAACAACAGTTGATCTTCAAGAGGGGTGTGGACACGATGACCGCCCGATCCATACGCGGCGCGGCCGCCGCGACGCTGGCCGGGGCCCTGGCCCTCACCGCGGCGGCCTGTTCGAACCCGGGCGGCACCGCCGCGGGCTCCGGCGGCCCGAAGGATTCCGCGGTCGTCGGCATCGCCTACGAGCCCGAGACCCTCAGCCCCCTCCTCGGCTACGGCAAGGACGGCAACTCCAAGATCTTCGACGGGCTGCTCGCCTTCGACGCCGAGATGACGCTGCGGCCCGCCCTCGCGGCGGAGCTGCCGCAGGTGAGCCCGGACGGACTGACGTACACGTACAAGCTGCGCAAGGGCGTGACGTTCAGCGACGGCAAGCCCTTCTCCGCCAAGGACGTCGTCTTCACCTACAGGACCGTGCTCGACCCGAAGACCAACAACCCCTCCAAGACCGAGCTCGACGCCCTCAAGGACGTCAAGGCCGTCGGCGAGGACACCGTCGTCTTCACCCTGAAGTACCCCTACGCGCCCTTCGCCGAGCGGACCGTCCTCGCCATCGCCCCCGAACACATCGCGGCGAAGCAGGACGTCAACTCGGGGGCCTTCACCACCCGGCCCGTCGGCACCGGACCGTACGTCCTCACCGACTGGTCCAAGGGCGAGAAGCTCAGCTTCAAGGCCAACCCCACCTACTGGGGCGGCGCGCCGCAGGTGAAGAAGTTCACCATGGCGATCATCAAGGACGACGACGTCCGCGCCACCCGGCTGCGCGCCGGCGACCTCGACGGCGCCATCCTGCCGCCCAATCTCGCCGCCGGCTTCGAGAACGACAAGGCGAAGAAGACCTACGCCGCGAAGACGTACGACTACCGGACCGTGACGCTCCCGACCCACCACAAGGTCACCGGAGACACCGCCGTCCGCCGCGCTCTCGACATCGCCGTCGACCGGCGGGCCATGGTCGAAAAGATCCTCGAAGGCGCCGGAAAGCCCGCCTACGGGCCCGTTCCCACCGACAGCGCCTGGTTCGCCAAGGGCACCGAGCGCCGCCACGACCTCGCCGGCGCCCGGAAGATCCTCGACGAGGCCGGCTGGAAGCCCGGTCCCGACGGCATCCGCGTGAAGAACGGCGTACGGGCCGCGTTCCCCCTCTGGTACCTCTCCGGCGACAAGCTCCGCCAGGACCACGCCCTCGCCTACGCCTCCGACGCCAAGAAGGCCGGCATCGAGATCAAGACGCAGGGCGGCACCTGGGAGGTCATCGAGCCCCGGATGAAGACCGACGCGGTCCTCGCCGGCGGCGGCTCGCCCGGCGACCCCGACTTCGACCAGTACCTGCTCCTGAAGTCCAGCCTCGGCGGCGACGGCTTCAACAACATGGCCTGGTACGACAACAAGGCCGTCGACAAGGCCCTGGAGGACGGCCGCCGGACGAACGACACCGTCAAGCGCCGCGCCGCCTACGACACCGTCCAGCGTGAGCTCGAGCAGAACCCCGGCTACACCTTCCTCACCCACATCGACCACCTGTACGTGGTGAACGACAGCTGGGACGGACTTACCACCCAGACCGAGCCGCACGACCACGGCCTGGCCTCCGGCCCCTGGTGGAACGTCGAGGCGTGGATCCCCAAGGACGCGAAGAAGTGAGCCGACGCCTCCCCTGGGGGGCCATGGCACGGATGACGGGACGGCGGGCCCTGTTCGCCGTCCCCGTCCTCCTCGCCGTCACCTTCGCGGTCTTTGCCGTCGCCGCGGCCTCCCCCTTCGACCCCGTCAAGGCCTACGCCGGCACCGCCGGACTCACCGCCTCGCAGGAGAACCTCGACCAGCTCCGCGCCAACCTCGGCGTCGACCAGCCCCTCGTCACCCGCTGGTGGGACTGGCTCACCGCCGCCCTCCACGGCGACCTCGGCGACTCCAGCGTCATGCGCCAACCCGTCGCCGACGTCATCGCCGAACGGATCGGCTGGTCCGCCCTCCTCGCCGTCACCGCCTTCCTCGTCGCCATCGTGCTCGGCACCGGACTCGGCGTCCTCGCCGGCCGCCGCCGGGGCGGCCCGCTCGACCGGACCGTCAGCTCCGCCGCGTACACCCTGGAAGCCGCCCCCGCCTTCTGGCTCGGCCTGCTCGCCATCTGGTTCTTCGCGCTGAAGCTCGGCGCGCTGCCGGCCGGTGGACTCACCGACACCGCCAGCGACACCGTCACCGCCGACCAGGTGATCAGCCACCTCGTGCTGCCCGCCCTCGTCCTCGGCGTCTCGCAACTGCCCTGGTTCTTCCTGTACGTCCGACAGGGCGTCGGCGACGCCCTGGAGGAGGACCCCGTCCGCGGGGCACGCGCGCGTGGCCTGCGGGGCCGGACCGTCCTGCTCGGCCACGCCCTGCGCTCCGGCATGCTGCCCATGCTCACGCTGGTCGGCTCCCGGGTCCCCGAACTCATCACCGGAGCCCTCCTCGTGGAGACCGTCTTCAGCTGGCCCGGCATCGCCGCCGCGACCGTCCAGGCCGCCACCTCCGTGGACTTCCCGCTGCTCGCCGCGCTCACCGTGCTCGCCACCGCCGCCGTACTACTCGGCAACCTCCTCTCCGACCTGCTGTACGGGCTCGCCGACCCGAGGGTGGGCTTCGATGGCTGACCACAGCGGGCGCCGCGCACGACGCGTACGGCTGTGGTCCTCCGCCGGGATCGTCGGCGCGGTCGGCCTCGCCGTCCTGCTCGTACCGCCGCTCGTCCAGCTCGACGAACAGGCCGTCGACCTGTCGCTGAAACTCCTCCCGCCGTCCTGGGAGCACCCCTTCGGCACCGACGACGTCGGCCGCGACCTGTTGCTGCGCTGCGTCTACGGGCTGCGGATCTCGCTTCTCGTCGGACTGGTCGCCGCGCTCGTCGCCACCGTCATCGGCACCGCCGTCGGCGCGGCTGCGGCCTCCCTGGGCGGCTGGACCGACCGGGTCGTGATGCGGATCGTCGACGCCTTCTCCTCCGTACCGCACCTGCTGCTCGGCATCTTCATCGTGGCGATGTTCCGGCCCGGCGTATGGCCGGTCATCGTGTCCGTCGCCCTCACCCACTGGCTCTCGACCGCCCGGATCGTCCGCTCCGAGGTGCTCTCGCTGCGCGCACGCCCCTACATCGACGCGGCGATCTCCGGCGGCGCCTCGCGGTGGCGGGTGACCGCCCGCCATCTGCTGCCCGCCGTCCTGCCACAGGCCGGTCTCGCCGCCGTCCTGATGGTGCCGCACGCCATGTGGCACGAGTCCGCGCTCTCCTTCCTCGGCCTCGGCCTGCCCAGCCACCAGGCCAGCCTCGGCAACCTCGTCCAGTCCGCCCGCTCCTCGCTGCTCGCCGGCGACTGGTGGCCGACGCTCTTCCCCGGCCTGCTGCTCATCGTGCCGACCCTCGCGATCGCCGGGCTCGCCGGAGTGTGGCGGGACCGGCTCAATCCGCGCCGCCGATCGGAGCTGATGCTGTGAACCCGCGCGTCGTACGAGCCCTGGAGGCCGTCACCGCCGAACGCGCCGGCGAGGCCGTCCTCAGCGTGCGCGGGCTCTCCGTCCGTTTCCGGATGCACGGCGGACGGCACGTCGCCGCCGTCACCGACGCGGACTTCGACCTGGCGGCGGGGGAGTGCCTCGCCCTCGTCGGTGAGAGCGGCTGCGGCAAGTCCGTGCTCGCCTCCGCGCTCCTCGGACTTCTGCCGGGCAACGCGGAGACGTCCGGCACGGCCCTGCTGGACGGCGTCGACCTGCTCGCGGCCGACGAGCGGACGCTGGCCCGTACGGTACGAGGACGGCGCATCGGCCTCGTACCGCAGAGCCCGGCCGCCCACCTCACCCCCGTGCGGACCGTGCGCGCCCAACTGGAGGAGACCGTCCGCGAGCTGACCGGCGCCCCGCGGCGGAAGCGGCGCGCCGCCGCCGAGGCCGCCGCCGAACGGGCCGCGTTCCCCGCCGGACATCTCGACCGCCACCCGCACGAACTCTCCGGCGGCCTCGCCCAGCGCGCGGCGACCGCCCTCGCGCTCATCGGCGACGCCCCGCTCCTCCTCGCGGACGAGCCGACGACCGGCCTCGACCGCGACCTCGTCGAGCGGACCGTGGACGAACTGCGCCGCCACGCCGACGAGGGCAGGGCGCTGCTGCTGATCACCCACGACCTGGCCGCCGCGGAACGCATCGCCGACCGGGTGGCGGTGATGTACGCGGGCCGGATCGTCGAGACGACGGCCGCCCACCGGTTCTTCGGCGAGCCGGGCCCGCGCCACCCGTACGCCCGCGGCCTGCTGAACGCCCTGCCCGACCGCGCGTTCACCCCCATCCCCGGCATGCCGCCCGAGCTGACCGCCCTGCCGCCCGGCTGCGCGTTCGCCCCGCGGTGCGCACGGGCGACCGAGGCGTGCGACACGCTTCCGGAGCCGCTCGCCGGAGTGGCCTGCCACCACACCCTGGGGCAGGGCCCCGATGTGTAGCGGGCCGTCCGCGCGCCCGTCACGGCACCTCGGCGCCCGTCCGAACCCCGTCCGCCTCGGCCGTGAGGCGTGCCGTGTCCCCGCGCCGTGGCGTGCGCGCACCCGCCGTCCGACGGTGGCCCGCGGTCACCTCCTCGCTCCCCTCGCACCCGGAGTGCCCCGTGCTTGAACTCGACGCCATCACCGCCGGCTACGACCGCCGCGCGCCGGTCTTCCGCGGCGCCTCGCTCACGATCGCTCCCGGTGCGTCCGTCGGCCTCCTCGGGCCCAGCGGGTGCGGCAAGTCCACGCTCGCCCGGGTCGCCGCGCTGCTCCACCGACCGGAGGCCGGCCGCGTCGCGATCGACGGGGAGGAGGTGCGGGGCTGGCGTCACAGCGCGCCGCGCAGCCTGCGGACCGCCGTCGGCGTGGTGTTCCAGCAGCCCCGGATGTCCGCCGACCCGCGGCTGCGCCTCCGTGATCTGATCGCCGAACCACTGCGGGCGGGCGGCCGCCGCGCGGAGGTCCCCGAACGGCTCGCCGAACTCGCCCCCGTCGTCGGCCTCACCGACGACCTGCTGGCGCGCCGCCCGCACGAGGTCAGCGACGGCCAGCTCCAACGCGCCTGCCTGGCCCGGGCGTTGGTGCTGCGCCCACGCTGGCTGGTCTGCGACGAGATGACGGCCATGCTCGACGCCTCGACGACAGCGGCCCTGGTCGCGGCGGTGGAGGCGTACCGCACCGAATCGGGCGCGGGCCTCCTCGCGGTCGGCCACGACCGCGTCCTCCTGAACCGCTGGTGCGACCGCACGGTCGAGTGGTCCGACTGTGTGGCGGTCTGACCTCGAATTCCTGTGCAAGTGGATCGTGCTGAGGGCAACTACCGTGCCATGATGGTGAGTTATGACGCCAGGGGAGGGTGTGACAAAGCACGAGATCCGCATCAGGCCGGTCCAGGAGACATCACGCAGTGACGTCGATGCCCTGCTGACCTGGCTCACGCGCGAGCGGATCGTGAAGGAGAAGCTCGAGAAGGGGGAGTTACGGGTCGAGCAGCGGGCCACACCGGACGAGCACGGCACCCCGATGGGTCTGGGGACCGAGATCGTCCTCGTCGTCCTCCAGGGCGTGACCGGCGTCGTCCTCACCGAGCTCCTGGAACAGGCGAAGTCCGCGGTGCGGGAGTGGCAGGAGAACCGTCGGTCGGTCGGCGAGGACGATCCCCCCGACTTCGACGTCACCTCGGACGGCGATCCGAGATAGCCCGGTGGCGCGCTTCGACCCGCGCGGAAGGGTGAACCACGCTCTGCTCGTCACGGTGCCCGAGTACACCTCCGATCTGCCGCCGGATCCCTCCGGCGTGCTGGGCGACATCGCTGCCGTCCGGCACAACAGCACGGAGCTGGAGCGGGCGCTACGCACGGGTGGGGTGTTCCGCGAGGAGGACATCACCACCAGCAGCCCGGCCGGTTCCGACCCGTTCTTCCGGGACCTCATGCGCGCCCGGGAACGTGCGGACGGCCTGCTCCTGCTGTACTTCGCCGGCCACGGCCTGGTGTCCAGCTACAACGAGCCGGACGAACTGTGGCTCGCCATGCCCCGTACGACGATCGTGCCGGGAGATCCGCCGGCGTTCCTGCAGGCCGTCCGCTGGAGTGAGGTGCTCCCGGCCCTGTGCCAGTCAAGGGCCGAGCAGGTGGTGGTCGTCCTCGACTGCTGCTACGCGGGCAACGCCTCGGCGGCCTGGAACCGGTTGCCCGCCGACCATCGCGAGCGGATCTCGCTGCTCGCCTGCGTGCAGGCGAACGACAGGATCGACGCGGGGGACGCGGACACGCCCACACCCTTCACCGCCCGGTTGGTCCGCGTGCTCGAGGAGGGTGTCGACGGCGCCGGCGGCGAGGTGAGCTTCAGCGCGCTCTCCGACGCGCTCAGGGCCTACATGTCCAAGAACCACACCACCCTGCGCAAGAAGCCGACCCCGTGGGTGCCCCAGAGCTGTCCGGCCGACGGCGCCGACGTCGTCCTCGCTGCCGCCGCCGACGACGAGCCTCCGCCCCCTCCGCCGCCGCCCCCTCCGCCCATCCCGCCGCGGCCGCGCGGGCGATGGCGCCGTGTCCCCCTCCTGGCCTGGGCGGCCCTGGCCCTGTCCCTGGCCGTCGTGGTGGGCTTCGCCGTCTACCGCGCCCTGCCGACGAGCACGTGCACGTCCCCCCTGGAACTGAGACTGCTCACCGACCCGGACTCCGAGCCGACCGTACGCAAGGCGGTCAACGCCTTTCTCGAGTCGCCCGCCAACCAGGAAGGCGGTTGCCGGCGCAGCGGCATCACCGTCTACGGCGCCAAGGCCGCCGACGTCATCGCCGCCTTCCGGGACTCCTCGCGCTTCTGGCAGGACCCCGACACCGAGACCAACCCCCAGCGGGACATCGGCCCCCAGCCGGACATCTGGATTCCCGGCTCGGCGGCAGCCGTCGACCGTGCCCGCTCCTACGGCGGCGGCGGATCGTCGGTGGAGCTGACGGCGCACAAGCCGTTCGTCCACTCGCCGATGGTGCTGGCAGTCCCCGCCCAGCTGGCCGAGGGCTGGGAGAAGGACCGGTTCGGCCGCCCGCTCGCCCAGTTCGTCGAGGCGCTGACCCAGCGCGCCGAAGGCGCCGTCGTGGCGCGGAGCGACCCGGAACACACCGACTCCGGACTGCTCGCCACCGTGGGCCTGTACGGGAACCGTCCCGGCGCCGCGGCGGGTGTGGAGCGGGGCCTGGCGCCCGGACGGCCGCTGCCCGACGGCCGCGCGCTGCTGTGCGAACTGCCCAAGGTGGCCGCCGTCGACACGAGGACCGCCGCGCTCGTGCCGGAGCACCTGCTGAGGACGGGCGTGAGCTGCGGGCGTCAGACCCGGACTCCCCGCGTGGCGGAGTACCCGGCCGACGTGCCCCGGCTCACGCTGCCTTTCGTGCGGGTCCACTGGGACGGCGGTGACCAGGACAAGGCGGCCCGGGACGATGCCGCCGAGCGCTTCCGTGTCTGGCTGACCGGCCCGGAGGGAGTGGCGGTGTTCACGGGCGACGGCTACCGCGCCGGGCCGGGCGACGCGCAGACCCCGGCCTCCCCGCCCGCCTCGCCACCCGCCGCCGGCGCGCTCGCCGACCCCGGGCGTCTTCCGGACGCGGGCGACGCCAAGACGATGGACGCCGCCCTGGAGGGGTACCGCAAGGCCAACGGCCCCGGGCGGGTGCTGTTCCTGCTCGACAACTCCGGTTCGATGAGGACCTCGTGGGACGGTCCCGGCGGCGGTCCGGGGATCATCCAGCAGTCCCTCGGCGGTCTGGGCGGCCAGGACGAGTACGGCCTGTGGACGGTGTCCTCGAAGCCCGGAGCCGCCCGCCCGTACACGCCTCTGCTGGCCCTCGGCACGCACAAGAACCGCGACGAGGCGAAGAGGATCGTCGGCGGGGCCCGGATCGAGGACAACGAGGCCGATCTGTACCGGGCGTTGAGCGACGCGGTGACCGCCGTGAAGGCGGGCGGCGACGACCGGCCCCGGCTGATCGTCGTCGTCACGGACGACGAGGACAACGTCACCGGCGGCCGGCTGGAGGGGGTGCTCACGACGCTGCGGCAGGCCGGGGTGCCGGTCGTCATGGCGTCACTGGACGTCGGCGGCTGCGCCAAGGGCCGGCCCGACGAGCGGATCGCGACCGCGAGCGGTGGGCGGTGCCTGGACGGCTCAGGGGACCTCATCGCCGGGCTGCGGGACGAGGTCGGCAGAACCGGTACAGGGGAGGGGACATGACCGCCCGCGCATCCCGCCGCACCACGACCTTTCTCCTCGCCTGTCTCCTCGCGCTCGGCGCGTGCACGGGCGAGGGCGGCGATCCGCCCGAGAACGCGACCGACTCCGGTGCGCCGCTCGTGATCGCCAGCGGCCGGGACGTCACCGGCAAGGGCGGCATCCGCGAGAGGCTGATCAAGGAGTGGAACGCCAGGCCGGGCAACACCCACCAGGCACGCCTGGTCGAACTTCCGGGCTCCGCCGACCAGCAGCGCAGCCAGCTGCTCGGCGCCCTCCAGTCCGGAAGCGCCCGGTACGACGTGGTCAACCTGGACGTCACCTGGGTCCCCGAGTTCGCCGAGGCGAAGCTCGTCCAGGAGCTGGACGCGGGCCTCGTCGACGACGACGTCATCGACTCCGTGGCCCGTACGGCCCGTTGGGACGACAAGACCTACTCCGTCCCCTTCAACACCGACGTCGGGCTGCTCTACTACCGCCGCGACCATCTGGAGCGGGCCGGGGTACAGAACAAGAACACCCGCCTCGACGAGAACACCACCTGGAACCAGGTACGCGACCTCATCAGGACCGTCGAACAGGCCGACCTTCCCGGCGTCGCGGCGGGCTGGACCACCCAACTCGCCCCGTATGAAGGGCTGACGGTCAACGGTATCGAGGCGTTCGCATCGGTCCTCGAAGACGGCCTCACCGACGAACGCGGCCGCTACACGGCCACCGTGGGCGCCCTGGAGGACGGTCTCGAGGAGCTGCGCGCCCGTACCGAGAGCTCCTACCTCCTCCCCGACGCCACCGGTTCCGACGAGGCGGCGTCCCTCACCGCCTTCATCGACGGCAGAACGACCTTCCTGCGCCACTGGCCCTACGCCTACCGCACGTTGCACCAGTCGCTCACCCCGGACCGGCTCGGAGTCGCCCCGCTGCCCGGCAAGGCGGTCCTCGGAGGCCAGAACCTCGCCGTCACCACGTCCGCCACCGGCAAGCGCGCCGAAGCGGCGCGAGATCTGATCAGGTTCCTCACCGACCCACAGAGCGAACGCTGCCTGCTCGACGCGGGCTTCGCCGCCACACGGGAGTCCGCTTACACGGAGGACAAGGTCTCCTGCCGGCTCCCCGCCGCCTCCGCGACCTCGCCGTCGGCGGAGAGCGCGGACCGGATGCCGCGTGCGGACGGGCGCCCGCTGTACGCGCGGACCACCCTGCTCACCGCCCTGAAGGGCGAGGCCGTCGCCCGCCCCCGCACCCCGCACTACGGGGCCTTCACCCAGACCTTCACCACGCATCTGAGCCGGCTGTTCGGCGACAGTCCCCCCGACCCCAAGCAACTCGCCGGGGATCTGGACAGGGCGTTGCGAGACGCCCTGCCCGAGCCCTCTTCGTGAGCTCGTCCACCGCGGATGACCCGCCGCGGTGGGAATGTCACCCGTTCGGCAGGCATGCCGTACGGCCGGACGGCGCCCCCGCTGCGCCACACTGGCCGCCGAACGCCGCGATTCCGGCGCGGCGCAAGGAGGGTGTGGGCGATGGCCGTGTCCGTTTCTGTCGTACTTCTGCTGCTCGTCCTGGCGGTGATCTTCCTCCGCAACGGCGGTCTCAAGTTCTCCCACGCGCTGGTCTGCGCCCTGCTCGGCTTCTTCCTCGCCGGCACGAGCATGGCGCCGACCATCCAGAACGGGGTCGCCGCCACCGCCAACGTGGTCAGCAGCCTCAAGCCCTGACGCGGTTCGCCGCAACGTTTCACGATCATGAAGTGCCCATGAAACCAGGGGCAGTTGCATGTACATCTCATGGACTCGGGCCTAACGTCGGCCGCCGGCGCGACCGACGTACGCACCCGAGGAGCCGCATTGACCACCCCCCGAAGACGAGCCCGCGCGCTCGCCCTGATCGCCGCGGTGAGCGCGACCGCCCTCGCGTTCGCCACACCCGTCGCCCTCGCCGACGACATACCGCTGGCCCCGGGCCACCGGCTCGTCGACCACTACGACGGCGCTCCCGCCACCGCTCGACCCGTACCGGGCGAGCCGCCCGCCCAGCACCCGTACCTCGCCCCCAACGGGCGCAGCGGGATGCACGCGGACGGTGCGGGCAGCGGAACCCATCCCTTCTCCGGGCCGCTCGGGCGCGACCCACAGGTCTCCAGCGAGAAGATCGCCGCCCTCGGCGGCGAGTGCGCCACCGTCACTTTCGACTCGGCCGGCCGCGTCCTCACCGTCTGCGGCACCTTCTCCGGCTTCCTGCTCAAGCTGCTCGACCCCCGCACCCTGGACACACTCGCCGAGTACCGACTGCCGCAGCGCTCCTCGACCGTCGAGGCCATCACCCGCCTCGACTTCGAGAAGATCTTCAAGGACACCTCCGGCGGCGCCTACTTCTACCTCGACAACCGCGACCGGGTGGTGCTCGCCGACTCCCGCCAGCACATCCTCCGTATCGCACACAGCCAGAAGGCGGACGGCGGCTGGCAGTTCACCGTCGAGGACGACTGGGACCTCACCTCGCTCGTCCCGCACGACTGCGTCAGCTGGACCAACCTCTTCCCGAGCGGCGTCTGTGACCCCGTCACCTCCGTCATGCCCGACTGGGACGGCCGCATCTGGTGGGTGACCCGGCTCGGCCGGGTCGGCACGGTCGATCCCGCCACCGGCGCGCTGCGCTCGGTCCGGCTGGAGGGGGAGGAGATCCAGAACTCGTTCTCGGTCGCCGAGGACGGCGTCTCCATCGTCTCCGACCACGCGCTCTACAGCTTCCGCGCCGATGCCGACGGCACCCCGCGGATCCAGTGGCGCCAGACGTACGACCGGGGGACCGGAACCAAACCCGGCTCCGTGAACCAGGGTTCGGGCACCACCCCCGATCTCTTCGGCGCCGGCGCCGAGTACGTCGCCATCACCGACAACGCCGATGACCGGATGAACGTCCTCGTCTACCGGCGCGGCGCCGACGTCCCGGAGGCCGAGCGCCTGGTCTGCAAGGTCCCGGTCTTCGGCTCCGGCGCCTCCACCACCGACAACTCCCTGATCAGCTGGGGCAACAGCCTCGTGGTCGAGAACAACTACGGCTACGAGAACCCCACCACGCTGACCTTCGGCCGCAGCGTCGTCGGCGGGGCGACCCGCGTCGACGTCCGGTCCGACGGCAGCGGCTGCGACACCGTCTGGGAGAGCGACGTCCGCTCGCCCTCCACCGTGCCCAAGCTGTCCACCGCCAACGGCCTGCTGTACTTCTACGAGAAGGAACCCAACGCCTTCGGCATCGACGCCTGGTACCTCACGGCGGTCGACTTCCGCACCGGTAAGCGTGCCTGGAAGCGGTTCACCGGCACAGGCGCGGCCTGGGACAACAACTGGGCCCCGATCACCCTCGGACCCGACGGCACCGCGTACGTCGGCGTGTTCAACGGGATCATCGCCGTCCGCGACGGCGGATGAGACAGGGGGAGTGGGAAGCGCCCGGGAGATGATCAAGACCCTGCTTCCCACTCCCGCCGGAGTCGATCGCGTGTGACGTGGGTCACATAGAAGGGCTGTCACGTCCTGTGCGGGTCGCTTGTCCCATGGGCGTCACCGGTACCGAAGCCGGTGCCCGACCTTGGGAGATCGCTATGACCAACGGCCACCACGTCGTCGTTCTCGGCGCCGGATACACGGGTATGTCCAGCGCGATCCGGCTGGCCCACCGCACCCGCCGGACCGGCGTGAAGATCACCCTGGTCAACCCTTCGAGCCGGTTCGTCGAGCGGCTGCGGATGCACCAGATCGCCGCCGGGCAGGAGCTGGCCGACCACCGGATCCCCGACCTGCTCACCGGTACCGGCGTCCGGTTCGTCCAGGGCGCCACCGCCGTCGCCCCGGAGGCCCGGCGCATCACCGTCGACGGCGCCATGTCCCTCGAGTACGACACGCTCGTCTACGCGCTGGGCAGCTCGACCGACACCGGGAAGGCCCCCAGCGCCGACACCCACGCGTACACCCTCAACACCCCCGAGATCGCCGACCGGTTCGCCGCGCGGCTCGTCGAGCTCGGCGAGACCGGCGGCACGGTCACCGTCTGTGGCGGCGGCCTGACCGGCATCGAGGCGGCCACCGAGATCGCGGAGAGCCACCCCGGTCTGCGTGTCACGCTGATCAGCCCGGACGAGCCCGGCGGCATGATGGGCCCCAAGGCCCGCGCCCACCTTCACCGTGCGCTGGACCGCCTCGGCGTCACCCTGGAGACCGGCGCCCGCGTCACCAAGGTGCTGCCCGACGCCGTCGAGCTGGCCGACGGTCGGATCGTCCCTTCCGATGCCTGCCTGTGGACCGCCGGCGTCAAGGTGTCGCCCCTCGCCGCCGACGCAGGGATCGCCACGGACGACCGCGGCCTGATCCTGGTCGACGCCACGCTGCGGTCGGTGTCGCACCCGGAGATCCACGCCATCGGTGACGCCGCGGCCGTCCGCCTTGCCTGGGGGCAGCTCCACGGCTCCTGCCAGAGCGGTCTGCCCACCGCCCAGTACACCGCCGACACCATCGCGCGGCTGGTCCGCGGCAAGGCCGTCAAGCCGTTCCGCTTCGGCTACTACCACCAGCCGGTCAGCCTCGGCCGCCGCGACGCCGTCATCCAGTTCACCAGGACCGACTTCACCCCGCGCAGCCAGTGCCTCACCGGCCGCAGCGCCGTCGTGTACAAGGAGATGGTCAGCGGAAGCCCGCTCAAGACGTACCGGTTCAGCAGGCGCATGAACGTCACCACCATCGTCTCCAGGGGCGGTCGTGCCACCCGGAGGCCCGCGGCATGACCGGTACGGCGACCGCCGGCGCCGTGATCCGCGCCTTGCCGTCCGGATCGCGGCGCCGGCAGCATGAGCCGGTGATCGACGCCGACGCCGGGCAGGACCCGTATCTCGAACACCGCAGGCTGCTGTTCGCCACCGCCTACCGGATGCTGGGCAGCGTCACCGACGCGGAGGATGTGCTGCAGGACGCCTGGCTGAAGTGGAGCACCACGGACCGCGACGCGATCAGCCACCCCAAGGCCTACCTGGTGCGCACGGTCACGAACCTCTCCCTGAACCGCCTCACCTCCGCGCGGGCCACCCGCGAGACATACGTCGGTCCATGGCTCCCCGAACCCCTCCTGACGTCCCCGGACATCGCCTCGGAGGCCGAACTGGCCGACTCCGTCTCCACGGCCATGCTGGTCGTGCTGGAGACCCTGAGCCCCGTGGAGCGCGCCGTCTTCCTGCTCCGCGAGGTCTTCGGCTACTCGCACAGCGAGATCGCCGAGACCCTCGAACGCCCCGAGCCGACGGTCCGTCAGATCGCCCACCGCGCCCGCGCCCATGTGCAGGCCCGCCGCCCACGCTTCGACACGAACCCCGACCGTCGCCGGCAGATCACGGCCCAGTTCATGGATGCCTGCGCGGGCGGCGACCTGAACGCCGTGATGGAACTGCTCGCCCCGGACGTGACCGCCTGGTCCGACGGCGGCGGCAAGGTCACCGCGGCCCGTCGCCCGCTCCACGGCATCGACCATGTCGCGCGCTGGCTCCTGGGCTTCCTGGCCAAGCCCGAACTGGCCGCCCTGACCATGGAGACGGCCGTCATCAACGGCGAACTCGGCATCCTGGCCACCCTGGACGGGCACACGGTTGGCGCCCTCTCCTTCGACATCGGCGACGGCCGCATCCACAACCTGCGCTTCCAGGTCAACCCCGACAAGCTCGCCGGACTGACCCCCGACAACGTCCTGCGCGCCCCCTGAAGGTTCGATCCCGATGCATTCCCATTCGCTCCTCGCCCGGCTCCCCAAGGGGTGAGTCGGCGGCGGCCGGTGCACACCCAGCGCGACCGCGTCCCGTGTACTGGAACGCCAGGCAGAGCAGCTGAAACCAAGCTTGTCCACTACCGGCAGATGCCGCAGCGGCGCCCCAAGGCCGCATAGATCACAGAACGGAGACTGCGGCTCCGCTCCTCCCGACTTGGGGCGCATGATGAGCATCTCTCATCACGCAACGTCCTGGGGGGACCATGCGCACCCGCACCACTACGGCCACGCTCGCCGCCGGCTTGCTCCTCACCCTCACCGCCTGTGGCGAACCGCCTGCCGCTCGCAGCGCTTCGACGACCCCACCGGCCACCTCCGCCTCGCCGTCTCCCACACCCACGCCCGAGCCCACCACAGCCACGCCAAGGGCTTTCGGTAGTGTCTTCGAATGGGAAGACACCGAGGGCGACGACATCAGCGGCATGACCACGGTGCTCGGCTACAAGCAGGGCATCCGCTCCGCTGGCTCCGCCGCTGAGGATTTCGGCACCCCCGGCTACGTCTGGGCCGCCGTGGAGCTGAAGGTCTGTAGCACCAAGGGAACGTTCCTCGGCAGTACCGAGCCCTGGACGCTCTCCTACGCCGACGGGGCCCGCGTTGAGCCCTCCTCGACCACCTACGACGACTTCCCCAAGCCCGAGTTCCCCTACGAGACGAAACTGGCCCCCGGCAAGTGCGTCCGCGGCAACCTGGTCTTCGCCGTCCCCGGCAACAGCCGGCCGCAGACTGTCGTCTACGCCCCGCAGGGCCTCGACATCCCCGAGGAATGGGCTGTGCCCACCAACTAGCTGGAGGTGGCGCCCGTGACAGCGAACCTCGCAGCGGGCGCCCCTACCGCCGCCTCGCCGCCGCACAGAAAGCGTTCGGCTACCCGGCTGGCTGGGCGGCCACGACATCACCCTCGACCGCCTCGTGCCTCTACTTGGGAATGAGGAGGTCATCTGCCAAGGATCTCGGCGACGAAGGGCTGCTCGGTGAGCCACGGCGGCACCTCACCCGCCTGAACCCTTCCGGCGTTGTCAGTGCCCGCTCCTACAGTGATGAGCATCTATCCGCGCTTGCTGGCTGCAGCGCACTCGAACCCGCCCCCGCCGTGATGCAGCGGGGGCGGGGCCACGTCTCAGCGGAAAGCCTTGCTGCTGTAACGCCCAAGGCATGCGAGCCCGGAAGCGATTCACCGGTACCGCGTGGCCTCGGACAGCGACTGGGCCCCGTTCGCCTCGTGCCCGACGGCGCCGCGTGCATCGGCGTGTTCAACGTGGCCGTCCGCGACGGCGCCTGAGACGCGACGGTGCCCGAGGCCGCGCAGGGCCCGGGCGCCGTCGGGCGTGTGCTCAGACCATCTCGGGCATCTCGCCCTCGGTGGTCTTGAGGTCGATCACGGCGAAGGCCGCGCCCTGCGGGTCGACGACGGCCGCGAACCGTCCGAAGGGGCTGCCCATCGGCCCGAAGACCTTCTGCCCGCCGAGCTTCTCCGCCTTCTCGACGGCCTGGTCGCAGTTGTCGACGGCGAAGTAGACCTGGATGTACGACGGGATCTCGGCCGGGAAGTCCTCCGGCGTCATCGTCATCCGGCCGAGGACCGGCCTCTCGCTGCCCAGGTCGAAGACCTTGTAGTCGACCTGCTCGTCCTGCATCTTCTTCGAGTTGTAGCCGAAGACCGAGGTGAAGAAGGCGTCCGACTTCGCGGGCTCCCGGGTGAAGATCTCGGCCCACGCGAAGCTGCCGGTCTCGCCCTCCAGCTCGAAGCCCGTGTGCGTGCCGGGCTGCCAGACGCCGAAGACGACGCCCGCGGGGTCCTGCGCCAGGCACATCGAGCCGAAGTCGCCGACGGGCATCGGCTCCATGACCACGTTGCCGCCGCTGCTCTTGATCTTCTCGGCCGTGGCGGCGACATTGGGCGAGGAGAAGTACAGACACCAGGCCGACTGCGGCGGGGCGTCCTGGCCCGGCATGGGCGGGACGACGGCCGCGACCGCCTTGTCGTTCTTGTAGGCCTGGGTGTAGTTGCCGAATTCAGAGGAGGCTTCGCCGAAGGTCCAGCCGAGCACCTCGCCGTAGAAGCTCTTGGCGCCCTCGACGTCGGTGAACATCGCGTCGAGCCAGAGCGGCGTGCCTTCAGGTCGTGCGGCCATGACGGTGACTCTCTTCCGATCGATGACGGTTCTCGATGGGGTTGCCGTGACCCACGCTAGCCAGCACGGGCGCGCCGCGCTCGGTGACGGAGCGTGACCGCCGTCGCTCCCCTGGGCTAGGAACCGATCAGGCGGGAACGGATCAGGAAACGGACCCCCTCGGGGGCCTCCAGGGAGAAGCCGCTGCCCCGCCCCGGGACCACGTCCACGATGAGTCGGGTGTGGCTCCACACCTCGAACTGGGACGTCGACATCCAGAAGGGGACCGGCTCCGCGACGCCGGCGACGTCCAGGGAGGCGAGCAGCACGTCGGAGCCGCCGGTGCGGAATTCCCCGTGCGGATAGCACATGGGGGCGCTGCCGTCGCAGCAGCCGCCCGACTGGTGGAACATCAGCGGTCCGTGGAGCTCCCGCAGCCGCCGCACCAGCTCGGCGGCGGCGGGGGTCAGCTCCACACGTGCCTCGGATCGATCCATCTGCGGCCCCTTCCCGGTCGGTCGGCGTACCCAGCCAACACGGCCCGGGGTTGCGAATGGGTTGCGGCCGCCCTACCCCTAGAAACTGACGGCCCGTCAGGTTAGTCTCCGCGCATGATTCCGACCGTCGTCTGGGGTACCGGAAACGTCGGCCGCGCGGCCCTGCGGGCCGTCGACGCCCACCCCGCGCTCGAACTCGCCGCCGTCCTCGTCCACGACCCCGCCAAGGTCGGCCGTGACGCGGGCGAACTGGCCGGACTCGACCGCGCCCTGGGTGTCGCGGCGACCGACGACATCGACGCCGTGCTCGCCGCCCGCCCCCGGGCCGTCGTGTACGCGGCGTCCGGAGACATCCGGCCCGACGAGGCGCTCGCCGACGTCGTCAGGGCCGTCCGCGGGGGAGCGGTGGTCGTGACCCCCGCGCTCTACCCGCTCTACGACCCGCGCAGCGCCCCGCCGGAGTTCCGCGATCCGGTGCTCGCCGCCGTCGCGGAGGGCGGCGGCTCGCTGTTCGTCTCCGGCGTCGACCCCGGGTGGGGCAACGATGTGCTGCCTCTGCTGATCAGCGGACTCGGCACCACCGTGGACGCGATCCGCTGCCAGGAGATCTTCGACTACTCCACGTACGAGCAGGAGGACTCGGTCCGCCACCTCGTCGGCATGGGCCACCCGATGGAGTACGAGCCGCTGATGCTCGCCCCCTCGATCCCGACCATGGTGTGGGGCGGTCAGATCCGGCTCATGGCCCGGGCCCTCGGCGTCGAACTCGACGAGATCCGCGAGACCCTCGAGCGGCGCGCCCTCGACACCACCGTCACCACCCGGACGATGGGCGTGTTCGAGGCCGGCACCCAGGGCGCCGTGCGCTTCGAGGTGCAGGGCATCGTCGAAGGCGAACCCCGCATCGTCATCGAGCACGTCACTCGGATCCACCCCTCCTGCGCCCCCGACTGGCCGACGCCGCCCGACGGCACGGGCGCGCACCGGGTGATCGTCGAGGGACGCCCGCGCATCGAGGTCACGGTGGAGGCGAGCGACGAGGGCGAGAACCGCTCCGCGGGCGGGAACGCCACCGCCGTCGGGCGGCTGGTGAACGCCGTCGACTGGCTCGTGGACGCGAAGCCCGGCCTGTACGACGCGCTGGACGTCCCGCTGCGGCCCGCAGTCGGCACACTCGGAAGGAAGCAGAGATGAGGATCGACGTCCCCGAGGGCAGGCACCCGATCGAGTACGTGTGGGGTGAGATCGTCCCCGAGATCGGGACGGCCGCCTCGAACTTCTCCCTGTCCGTCTACGCCCACACCACCCTGGGGCTGCGCGAGTTCGAGGCCGCGCGGCTGCGCATCGCGCAGATCAACGGCTGTCTGTTCTGCCTCGACTGGCGCACCGAACGCGACGGCGAGAAGGTCGAGGAGCCGTTCGCGGACGCGGTGACCCAGTGGCGCACCACCGATGCCTTCGACGACCGCACGCGACTGGCCGCGGAGTACGCCGAGCGGTACGCCCTGGATCATCATGGTCTCGACGAGGAGTTCTGGGCTCGTATGGCCGCGCACTACAGCCAGGCGGAGATCGTGGAGCTGACGATGAGCATCGGCTCCTGGCTGGCGTTCGGGCGGCTCAACCGGGTGCTTGGCCTCGATGCGGTGTGTGTGCTTCCCACACAGTGACCTCAGAGGTCGGTGGCGATGATCTTCTCGATGTTCCGCTCGGCGAGCGCGGTGATGGTGACGAACGGGTTGACGCTGGTGTTGCCGGGGATCAGAGCGCCGTCGATCACGTAGAGACCCGGATGGCCGTGGAGGCGGCCGTAGTTGTCGGTGGCCCGGTTCAGCACCGCGCCGCCGAGCGGGTGGTACGTGAGGTGGTCGCCCCAGATCTTGTACGCGCCGAAGAGATCGGTGCGGTAGATCGTCCCCTCCTTCGCGTTGATCTTGTCGAAGATGGTCTTGGCGGCGTCGATGGACGGCTGCTTCCAGGCGGTCTGCCAGTTCAGTTCGACGCGGCCGGCGGCGGCGTTCCACGAGAAGGCGGCGCGGTGCGGGTTCTTGGTGATCGAGAGGTAGAACGAGGCGTACGTCTCGATGCCGGTGGGCAGCGGCGCCACCTCGGCGAACGCCCCGCCCGCGGCCCAGTTGTCGATGCCGGCCGTCGGCATGGACGCCTGGAGCTTTCCGGTCGCGTCCCACATGTGGTTCGCGCGGCCGCACATGACGTTGCCGTTGTCGCCCCAGCCCTGGCCGATCTCGCCGTTGAGGAGGGGCAGCGCGCCGGTCGCCTTCAGCTTGGTCAGCAGCTTGCTGGTGCCGACGCTGCCGGCCGCGAAGAACACCCGGTCCGCGACGACGGACGTGGTGGCCGTGGTGTTGCCCGCGGTGTCGAGCCGGTCCATGACGACCGTGTAGCCGCCGCCGGACGCCGGGGTCACCGACGTCACCCTGTGCAGTGGTGAGACGGTGACCCGGCCGGTCGCCCTGGCCTGCGCGAGATAGGTCTTCTGAAGGGTCTTCTTGCCGTGGTTGTTGCCATAGAGCACCTCCCCGGCGAGCGCGGATCTGGGGACGGCCCCGGCCGCCTCCTGCTTCATGTACTCCCAGTCGTACACGTTGGGCACGAAGACGAACGGGAAGCCGGAGCGCTGGGCGTGCTTACGGCCCACCCGGGCGTACTGGTAGCAGGCGGCGCTCTCCCACCAGGCGGGATCGACGTGGTTCACCCCGAGGCCGGCGTTGGCGCGCGGGTAGTAGACGTCGTACATCTCGTCGGCGTTCACGGACGGCAGGATGGCCCCGAAGTTCTCCCGGCGCGGGGTGACCGCCATGCCGCCGTTCACGAGTGAACCGCCGCCGACGCCCCGGCCCTGGTAGACCGTGATGCCGCCGAACTCCTCGGCGTCCAGGATGCCGGTGTGCCGGGGAACGTCCTTGTCGAGCGGGAAGCCGAGGAACTGGCTCAGCGGCTGCTTGGTCCGGGTGCGGAGCCAGAAGGAGCGGTAGTCGGGGGTCGTCGTGTTGGCGAAGATCTTTCCGTCGGGGCCGGGGGTGTCCCAGGCCATGCCCATCTCGACCATCTGCACGTCCACGCCCGCCTGGGCGAGGCGCAGCGCGGCGACGGAACCGCCGTAGCCGGTGCCGATCACCAGGGCGGGGATGCGGGCCTGCGTGGTCGATCCGAAGGCGTGTCCGGGGAGAGTCAGGGCGCCGAGAATAGAACCTGTTCCCGTGATGAATCCACGGCGTGAAACAGCCATGTGAGTCCCTCACTGTCGGTGGAATGGGAACGAGTTCTACTGCCGCCCGCATGGGAAGTCACGGCATACCGATTGGTAACTTTTGAGTGGATCGCTCAAGAATGAACGGGACAAAGCCGACATTCAGATGAGTCAGAGATCCACCGAGCCCGGAGCACCCATGCCCCTGCCGACCCTCGCCCCTGACACCGTCGACCGCGCCGCGGCCCAGCTGTACGACACCGCTGCCTGGCAGGAGATCGTCCGGCACTGGGGCACCACCGACGAAGCGGCACCCGCTCCGGCCCCGGCATCGGCACCCGCTCCGGCCCCGGCACCCGCTCCGGCCCCGGCACCGGCCCTGACACCGGAACGGGCACCGGCACCCGCACCCGACCAGGTGACACCCGCCCCCGAGGAGTGGCGCCGGCTGCTCTCCGCCCCCGTCGACCAGCTCGTCGCCACCGCCCTCGCCGGTCTCACCGCACCCCCGCCCACCGAACGGCCGCTCCCCGGCCGGCTCGGCGCGGTACTGCCCGACCGGCTGCACGCCTGGCGCCGTATCGGCCAGGCCGACCTGCGCCCCTCCACCCACCTCGCCCACGCCCGCCGCGTCCTCGTCGAGTGGGGCTGGCAGAACCGCCCGTACCGCCTGCGCGACGCCCGTGGCGCCCGCTGCCTCTGCGGCGCCCTGCTCACCGCGCACCGCCTCGGCTACGGCAGCGCCGACACCATGAACCGCTCCGCCGCCTGGATCGTCACCGAACTGCGCTCCCAGGGCTGGACCGGCCTGATCGGCCCCTGGAACCGTGCGCCGGGACGCACCGCGGACCAGGCCCTGGCACTCCTCGACGCGACGATCCGACGGGCCGCGCACGCCGGCGACTGACCGCCCGCGCCGGGCACCCGGCGGTCACTCCACGCTGTCGGACACCGTGAAGAGTCCGCCGTCCGGGTCGCGCAGCGTGACGCACCG
The DNA here is from genome assembly GCF_040645695.1 of Streptomyces sp. NPDC046712. NCBI lineage: Bacteria > Bacillati > Actinomycetota > Actinomycetes > Kitasatosporales > Streptomycetaceae > Streptomyces > Streptomyces sp. NPDC046712. The sequence goes on from NZ_JBEYYW010000010.1 coordinate 135,415, forward strand.
GCCGTTCCCCGAGGGCATGACGGCCGAAGCGGTGGTCCCGCCCGCCCGTCCGGCCGCCTCGAGGGCGAGGTCGACGTCGGGCACCCGGAAGTGCACGTGCCAGCGCGGCCTGACCTGAGGGTCGGGTGCCGCTTCCACCGCGCCGCCGTACAGCCGTGCGACGGTGATGCCCCCGTGGCTCAGCACGACGTGGTCGTCCTCGTAGGCGACCTGGCAGCAGCCGGGCCGCTCGCCGGCCCAGTCCAGCACCTCGGCGTAGAAGATCGCCGCGTCGAAGGCGTTCCTCGTCCGCAGCTCCAGCCAGGCCGGCGCACCGCCCTTGCCGACACTCCAGTCGGGGATCACCTCGCCCTCCCAGATGCCGAAGACGGCGCCCTCGCGGTCGGACGCGAGCGCCGCGCGCCCGGTACCGAACCGCAGGGGTCCGACGGCCACGGTGGCGCTCCGCTCCCGGATGCGGGACGCGGTCAGATCGGCGTCGTCGACGGCGAAGTACGGGGTCCAGGCGACCGCCACCGCCAGGCGTGGCGCCAGCGCCCCGATCCCGGCGACGGGCGCCCCGTCGCTCAGCGCGACGGAGAACTCCTCGCCCAATCGGGTGGGCCGGAAGTCCCAGCCGAAGACGGCACCGTAGAAGCTCTCGGCGGCGCGGAGGTCGCGGGCCATGAGACTGACCCAACAGGGGGCGCCGGACACCGCATGGCTCGAGGTCGACACAACCTTCATCCATCCGTCGTGGACGCGTGATCGTTCTCATCCCACCGTACCCCCGACGAGATCGCCATTCCGGCGGGCCGTCCCGGTACGGCGTGCGAAGCCGCCGCGGGTGCGAAAGCCTGGCAGGGTGACGTTCGTGCGCGGTGCGATGCGACAACCAGTGGCCGACCTGCTGGCGCGGCGCAGGGACCCGGCCGTCGTGCAGACCCTGCGGTCCACCGCCGCGGCGACGATCTCCTACGTCGTCGCGCTCCAGCTGAGCAGCGAGCCGGCCCCGCTGACCGCGCCGCTCACCGCCCTGCTCGTCGTCCAGGTGACCCTCTACTCCACGCTCACCACCGGTATCCGCCGGGTCAACTCCGTGGTCGTCGGCGTGATCATCGCGATCGCGTTCAGCGCCCTGGTCGGGCTGACCTGGTGGAGTCTCGGGCTGGTCATCCTGGCCTCGCTGGTGGTGGGCCGGTTCGCGCGCGTCGACGAGTTCGTACCCGAGGTCGCGATCAGCGCGATGCTCGTCCTCGGCGTCACCCAGGTCACCAACACGGCCTGGGACCGGGTTCTCGAAACGCTCATCGGGGCGGTCGTCGGCCTGCTGTTCAACGTGCTGCTCGTCCCGCCGGTCTGGGTCGCCCCGGCGGGTGAGTCCATCGAGGACCTGGCGCGGCGGATGCGACAGCTACTGCTCCTCATGGGCGAGGGGCTCACCACCCCCGCCCAGGCCGCCCACATCGCCGCCCGCCGGCACGTGGCGCGGCTGCACGAAGCGCGCCGGCTCGACAACGACGTGGCCGACGTCGACGCGGCGCTGCGCCAGGCCGAGGACAGCCTCCGCCTCAATCCGCGGGTCAAGGAGGGGCTCCTGCACCGTGTCGTCCTGCGCACCGGGCTCGACACCCTGGAGATCTGCGCCGTCGTCCTGCGCGTCCTGGCCCGCACGCTCGCGGACCTCGCCAAGCACCGCAGGGAGGAGGAACTCTTCCCGAGAGAAGTGGCGCTGGCGCTGGAAGACCTCCTGGCACGCGTCGCGGACACCCTCGTGAGCTACGCCGTCCTCGTGACCACGCAGGCCAGCGCCGACGCCGACGCCGCCGAGGAGCGCCTCGCCGGCGAGCTCGTCGCGGCCCGTGCGGTCCGTGACCACGCGGCGGACCTGCTGCTCCGGGGCGTCCTGGAGGACGCCCGGCAGTGGCAGCTCCATGGGGCGCTGCTCGCCGAGATCGACCGGATCCTCGACGAACTGGATCTCGACCACCGCGGCCGCCGCCTCATGGAGGAACTGGACCGCCACTCCCGCGAACGCGCCGGGAAGCGCCCGACGCTGACGGCGGTACGTGAGCGCCTCGGGGTCTAGGCCTGTCCGGCGGATCGTGGCCGGGTCCGCGACGGCCTGTCGACGTCGTCAGTTCCGGTCGTTCATCAGCTCCTGGAACGAGCTCATGCAGGGGGTGCAGTGACGGTCGGTCCTCTCACGCTCCTCGAGGGGCTCCTCGTGGAGGGACTGCCCACAGAGGGCGGTCGCAGTGCCCATGGCGGCCACGTGCCAGACGAAGACCCCGTCACGGGGCGCTATGCCGACGTGCATTTCGTACATGGTCGTCTCCATGCTCGGCGGACGATTGCCTCTCCAGTGCACCGGACGGAGGGGTGGTTGCACGCCTGGAAGACGGCTGTTCGGGTGACGCCGCCCGGAGCGCGGCCCGTACCGCCGCACGGGGCACCGGCCAGGCCAGGCCGGGCCCGTGCCGGATGGCTACGCTGGTTCTGGGGGCGTGGACGGCGACCCGGTCGGAGGCGACCCCATGAGACGACGCCACCATTTCCACATCGACCACGCGGGGCACTCGGTCAGCGTCACCGTTCAGACCGGCCACAAGGCCGTGGTGGAGGTCCTGGTCGACGGCAAGGAGACGGGGTACGCCACGACTGGCGCCGACCGTCCGGTGACCGTGCACATCGAGCTGCCGACCGAGCCCCCGACAGCGGCGACGGTCCGGGCGGCACCGGGTCCCGGCGTACCCCGCTGCGTCCTCGAAGTGCCCGGCGTCGAGCCGCAGGTCATGTCCCCGCGCCTCTACTGACGGGCGGGAGCGGAGGGCAGGCGCAGAACGAAGCGGGCGCCGCCGGCGCGCTCTCCCCGGCCGGCGGAGAGGCTTCCGCCGTGGGCGTGGGCGACCCACGACGCGATGGAGAGACCGAGCCCGGTCGACCCCGACCCGCTGCGGAACCGCTCGAACAGCGCGTCCGCCACGCCCGGGGGCAGCCCGGGACCGGCGTCCTCGACCGTCACCGTGCCGTCCCGTGTCACCTCGATCAGGACGTCGGCGGGCACACCGGGCTCGTGGCCGTGCGCGAGCGCGTTGCCCAGGAGGTTCGCCACGGCGCGCCGCACGAGCTCGGGATCGGCCACCACCACCGTCTCCGCGGCCCGTACCGTCACCCGGTGCCCCTCGGCCGGTGTGTCCGCGACCACCGCCTCCACCAGCTGGTCCAGGCGCAGCGGCTCCGGCGCGAGACTCTGCGCCCCGCTCATCAGCCGGGCGCGGGTCAGCAGCCCGTCGACGAGTCCGCCCATGCCGTCCGCGAGCCGCATCGTGCGGCGCAGCACGTCGGTGCTGTCGGTGTCACCGCGCAGGGCGGTCTCGGCGAGCATCCGTAGTGAGGCGACCGGGGTTCGCAGATCGTGGGCCGCGTCGGCGAGGAACGACTCCTGCTGCCCCAGCACGGTCAGCGCCGGACGGATCGCCCGCCCGGAGAGCACATGGCCGACGGCCGCCGACAGCAAGACCAGAACCGCGCAGCCGCCCGTCAGGAGCCAGGCCGTCCTTCGGTGCTCGGTCAGCGGGACCGTGGTCTCGTACACGGTGACCACGACACCGTCCCGCGCGTCGGTGCCCTCGGCGTCGGGCGCGAAGAACGGCTCGGCGAGGAGCCGAACGGGCCGTCCGTCGACCGCGCGCCGGTCGACGGCGACGACGTCCTGCAGGCGTACGGCGTCCTCCGCGGCCGCCCGGACATCGGCGGGGCGGGCGGCCAGACAGGGGTCGTCCGGGGCGAAGTCGACGACCGGCGCCGAGGACCCGTCGCGCGGCACGGAGAGCACCGTCAGCGGCGGGCAGCCCGCGTCGACGGTATCGACGAGGTCGCGGGTGTCGAGCCGGTCGTCCGCGTCGTACGAGAGCAGGCTGATCGCCTGCGTGGTGTCGAGGTTCATCGACCGGTCGAGCTGCTCGCGCCACCGAGCGTCGTCGCTGCGGACGGCGAGGACGGTCATCGTGACGAGCCCCAGGGCGCTGGTGAGGGCGAACAGGGCGGTGATCCGCCGGCGGAGACGGCGGACCCGCCCGGTGGGCGTCAGCACTCTCACGCGGCGTCCCCGACGGCCGGCCGGTGACCGACTCCACGCACTGCGTCGTCCCCGCCCGGCTGCACTCGCACGGCGCCCACGATAGCCGCCTGGCCGGGGATTCCCGCCGAGCCAGGGCCTGTCCGGCGGATCACGGCCGGGTCCGCGACGCCTGGCACGACCGGCCCCGGAACGAAGCGGTCCATCGCGGCGTAAACCCACCCCGACCGACGTCCCGTCAGGTCAACACTCTGTAACGCCAACAGGCTTGTCGGACAGAAGGCTTCCTTCCGCACCACTTCGTCTGGGATCTTGCGTCCACCCCACACATCACACGGCCCGGCCGGCGCCACCAGCGCCACCGGGCCATCGGAGGACGCATTGTTTTCCCACATATCCAGCCGGCTGAGACTCTCGGTCGCGGCCGCCGCCGCTCTCGGCGCGGCCGTCGCGCTCGCCGCGCCCGCCCAGGCCGTCGAGTCGACCACCCCGGAGCCCGCCGGCGCCTCGGCGTCGGCGCGGGCGACCGTCGCGGCCCCGGCCGCCTGGGCCGCCGGCACCCGCTCCTACCTGGTCATCACCGCTCCCGGTGACACCACGGCCGTGCGCACCGCGGTCGCGAACAACGGCGGTTCGGTCTTCGCCTCCTACGACGCCATCGGCGTCGTCGTCGCCCACTCGACGTCGACGGGCTTCGCCTCGACGATGCGTACGGTCGCCGGCGTCCAGCAGGTCGGCGCCACCCGTACCTCCGACGTCCCCGCCGACGCGTACAACCCGGCGCTCCCCGCGAACCCGTCGCAGACGCCGACGACGCTGACCGAGTCCAACCGCTGGGACATGACCCAGATCAAGGCCGAGCAGGCCTGGGCCGTCACCACCGGTTCGGCCTCCGTCAAGGTCGGCATCCTCGACACGGGCGTCGACGACCAGCACCAGGACATCGCGCCCAACTTCAACGCGGCCGACTCGGTCTCCTGCGCCTACGGCAAGGCGGACACCCGCGCCGGCGCCTGGCGAGACGTCGGCACCCACGGCACGCACGTCGCCGGCACCGTCGCCGCGGCCAAGAACGGCAAGGGCGTCATCGGTGTCGCGCCGGGCGTGAAGATCTCCTCGGTCCGCATCGCCGAGCCGACGAGCAGCCTCTTCTTCGCCGAGAACACCGTCTGCGGCTTCATGTGGGCCGGTGACCACGGCTTCAAGGTCACCAACAACAGCTATTACACGGACCCGTGGCAGTTCAACTGCCCGAACAACGTGGACCAGGCCGCCATCATCGAGGGCGTCAAGCGCGCCCAGGCGTACGCCGAGGGCAAGGGCTCCCTCCAGGTCGCCGCGGCCGGCAACTCCAACTACGACCTGGCCAACAAGACGACCGACAGCGAGAGCCCCAACGACTCCACGCCGGTCACCCGCACCATCACCAACGCCTGCATCGACATCCCGACCGAGCTCCCGGGTGTCGTGACGGTCGCCGCGCAGGGCAACGGGGGTGCCAAGGCCTCGTACTCGAACTTCGGCAACGGCGTCATCGACATCGCCGCCCCCGGCGGCGACGGCGCCTCCGGCGTCTACTCGACGCTTCCGGGCGGCAAGTACGGCAACATGAACGGCACGTCGATGGCCTCCCCGCACGTGGCGGGCGTCGCGGCCCTGATCGCGAGCGTGAACCCGGCGTTCACCCCGGCGCAGATCCGGGACCAGCTGGGCGTCCAGGCCACGGACCGGGCGTGCCCCTCGGACACCCGGTGCACGGGCACCACGACCAAGAACGGCTTCTTCGGTGAGGGCGCGGTCGACGCGCTGAAGGCGGTCGGCGGCTCCACCCCGCCGCCCGGCGCGTACTTCGAGAACCTCACCGACGTCGCGATCGCCGACAACACCACGGTCGAGAGCCCGATCACGGTCAGCGGTGTGACGGGCAACGCGCCGGCCACGCTCAAGGTCGGTGTGGACATCAAGCACACGTACATCGGTGACCTGAAGGTCGACCTGGTCGCCCCGGACGGCACCGTGTACACGGTGCACAACCGGACCGGCAGCGGCACGGACAACATCGTCCAGACCTTCACCGTCAACGCCTCCTCCGAGGTCGCGAACGGCGTCTGGAAGCTCCGCGTGAACGACAACGCCAACCAGGACACCGGCAGGATCGACGCCTGGAACCTGACCTTCTAGGTCCTTGGCGCCGAAGGCGCCCGGCCCGGCATCCGCCGGGCCGGGCGCTCTTTCATGCGTCCTCGCGGATCAGATCGGCGCACTTCTCACCGATCATCATCGTCGTGATGCACGGATTGACGGTGACGAGATCCGGCATCACCGACCCGTCGGCGACCCGCAGCCCTTCGACCCCCTTCACCCGCAGCCGGGCGTCGAGCGGCGCCAGCGGGTCGTCGTCCGCGCCCATCTTCACCGTGCACGCCGGGTGGTAGACGGTGTTGTGCGTCTTCCGGATGTAGTCCAGCAGCTCGTCGTCGGTACGGACGGCGGGTCCCGGCGCGAGTTCTGCGCCCGCCCACCCCGACAGAGCGGGCTGCTCGGCGATGCGGCGCGCGAGCTTGAGGCCGTACGTCATCACGCGTACGTCGTGCTCGTGCGTGAAGTACCGGGGGTCGACCCTCGGCTTGTCGCGGTAGTCACGGGTCCGCAGCCGTACCGTTCCACGGGACTTGGCACGGGTGACGTTGGGCGTCAGACAGAAGGCGTTCTCGGACGTCGGATAGCCGTGCCGGGCGGTGTTCATGTCGAAGGGCACCGACCCGTAGTGGAACATCAGGTCCGGCCGGTCCAGACCCGGCTCCGTGTCGTAGAAGATGCCCGCCTCCCACCACTGGCTGGACGTGGTGGTCATCGGCTGCCTCGCCTCCCACATGATCACGCCCTCCGGGTGGTCCTGCAGGTTCTCGCCGACGCCCGCAGAGTCCACGAGGACCTCGACACCCGTCTCCCGAAGATGCTCCGCCGGGCCGATGCCGGACAGCATCAGCAGCTTCGGCGTGTCGATGGAACCGCACGAGACGATCACCTCGCGCCGGGCACGGACCGTCCGGGTGTGGATCAGGTCCGGGTCCAGGTACTCGGCGCCGACACAGCGCCGCCCGTCGAAGACGAGCTTCTTCGCCCGCACCCCGGTACGTATCTGCAGGTTGGGGCGCTTGCCCATGATCGGATGCAGATAGGCGACCGAGGAGGACTGGCGGATGTTGTTCTCGTCCGAGTTGATCTGGAACCAGTTCGCGCCCCGCACGACCGTCGAGCCGCTGTTGAAGGGGGTCGTCGGTATGCCGGCCTGCGCGCACGCCTTGAGCAGCGCCTCACCGCACGGGTCCCCGCCCTTGAGCGTGCGGAGTTTGACGGGTCCGGTCCGGCCGTGGTGGTCACCGGGGGCGTCGTTGTTCTCCAGACGGCGGTACAGCGGGAACAGGTCCGCCGCGCTCCAGCCCGAACAGCCGGACCGCGCCCAGTCGTCCAGGTCCTCCGCCGGAGCCCAGAAGGCGATACAGGAGTTGTGCGAGGAACAGCCGCCGAGCACCTTGGCGCGGGCGTGCCGCATGAAGCTGTTGCCGCTGTCCTGCGGTTCGACCGGGTAGTCCCAGTCGTAGCCGGACTCCAGCAGCCCCATCCACCGTTCCAGCTTCAGGACGTCGTCGTCCCCGACGTCGCTCGGCCCCGCCTCCAGGACGCAGACCGTCACGGACGGGTCCTCGCTGAGCCGGGCGGCTACGACGTTGCCCGCGGTTCCGCCGCCGACGACGACATAGTCGAACTCCGCGCTGTCGAACGCTTCGGTCATGAGGGGGTGACCTCCTTCAGTGCGGCGGACTCGGGGGGCGTGGCGGCGGCGTGATCCGCCAGTACGCCCGTACGGTGCCGCTGGACGAACCAGTAGTAGGCGAAGCCGCCCAGCGCGATCGCGCCGACGAAGAGGACGGCGCCCCAGCGCAGGTACCAGTGGTACGGGGCGGCGGCGTTGTAGACGGCCGCCCGCGGCCAGATGAGGTTGAGTGTCATCGCCCCGCCCCACAGCACGGCCAGGATGTTGACGGGCAGTCCCCAGCGGCCGAGCGAGAACTTCCCCTGGGCGGGCTGCCACCGGCCGCGCAGCCGGGCGACCAGCATCGGCACGGTGACCAGGAGATAGGCGACGTAGATCATCACGATGCCGATGCTGGTGACCACGGTGAAGATCTGCGGCTGTCGGATGTTGACCAGCAGGATGGCCAGGGCGAGGACGCCGATGATGACGGTCGGCAGGATCGGTGTGCCGAACCGCGGGCTGACCTTCGCGAGCCGTGCGGACCCGGGGAGGTTGTTGTCCCGGGCCATGGCGAAGGCGAGCCGTACCGCCGCCGTGTGCACCGCGAGCGCGCAGACGGTGACCGCGATCAGCACGCACCACAGCATCGCCTTGCCGGCCGTGGGGCCGAGGACGTCCAGGACGACGTACTGCAGACCGTCGGTCGACAGCTTCTCGCCCCGCAGGCTCGACACGCTCATCAGCGCGAGGATCAGGACGAGACCGCCCAGGACGAACGAGGCCACGATGGCCCGGATGATCGCGCGCGGCGCGTTGCGCGACGGGTCCAGGGACTCCTCGCCGAGCGAGGCCGCGGTGTCGAAGCCGTACATCACATAGGCCGAGGCGAGCGAGGCGATCAGGAACGCCCCGAGGTAGCCGAAGGGCTGACCGTCGCCCGTGCCGGCCGTCTCCGTGACGACCTCGGGGCCGCGGACGACGTTCACCGCGAGCAGCACGATCAGCACGACGGTGGCGATGAGTTCGAGGAAGACCCCGGCGGTGTTGATCCGCGCCATCAGCTTCACGCCGAAGGCGTTGACGACAGTGGTGAAGAGGATCAGACCGGCGGCGAGGAGCACCGCGTTGGTCGCCACGTCGTACGTCCCCGTGCCGTCCCCGACGAACTGGAAGAACGAGGATATCTGAGGAAGCGTCAGCTGATAGGCGAGGGCCACGGCCGCGATCGACACGACCGAGGCGATGAGCATCATCCAGCCCGCCAGCCAGCCGACGTGTGGATTGCCCACCTTCTTCGCCCAGTTGTAGATGGAGCCCGCGACCGGATAGCGGGCCGCCAGCTCCGCGAAGCAGAGCGCGACCATGAACTGCCCGGCGAAGACCATCGGCCAGGACCACCAGTAGGCGGGACCGCCGCTGGCGTAGCCGAAGTAGAAGAGCTGGAAGGTTCCGGTGAGGATCGAGATGTACGAGATGCCGGCCGCGAAGGTGTGGAAGTTGCCGAGCGTCCGCTTGAGTTCCGGGCGGTAGCCGAACTCGGCGAGCTCGGCGTCGTCGGCCGCCTGGGAGGGTGGAGCGATTGCCATGGTGTGACTCCTGAACGGTAGAGGTCGCGTCAGGCGAACCAGCCCTGCGGCTCCGGTGAGGTGTTGCGCCAGATGTGCTTCGCCTCGCGGTACTCGGCGAGGCCGGCGGGCCCGAGTTCCCGCCCTGTGCCGGACTGCTTGAACCCGCCCCACTCGGCCTGCGGCACATAGGGGTGGTAGTCGTTGATCCACACGGTGCCCAGGCGCAGCCGCGCCGCCATCCGGTGGGCCCGTGCCTCGTCGCTCGTCCAGACCGCGCCCGCGAGACCGTAGATCGTGTCGTTGGCGAGCCGGACCGCCTGGTCCTCGTCGCCGTCGCGGAATCGCTCCACCGTCAGGACGGGCCCGAAGGACTCCTCGCGTACCACCGACATCCCGGCCTCGCACGCGTCGAGGACCGTCGGCAGATAGTAGAAGCCCTGGTCGTGCGCGGGCCCTTCGGGCCGGGCGCCGCCGCAGCGCAGCACCGCGCCCTCCGCGAGACCCCGCTCCACATACGCCTCCACCTTGGCGCGATGGGCGGCCGAGACCAGCGGCCCGGTCTGCGCCCGCTCGTCGAAGGGCCCGCCGAGCCGGATCTCCCCGGCCCGGCGCACGAGCTCGTCGACGAACCGGTCGTGCAGCGAGTCCTCGACGAGGAGCCGCGCCCCCGCCGAACAGACCTGCCCGGAGTGCAGGAACACCGCGGTCAGGGCCATGTCCACGGCGGCCTCGAAATCTGCGTCCGCGAAGACGATGTTCGGATTCTTGCCGCCCAGTTCGAGCGCGACCTTCTTGACCGTCCCCGCGGCCGCGGCCATCAGCCGGCGGCCGGTCTGCACGCCGCCGGTGAAGGAGAGCAGGTCGACGTCGGGATGGTCGGCGAGCGGCGCGCCCGCCTCGGGCCCGGCGCCGAGCACCAGGTTCGCCACGCCGTCCGGCAGCCCGGCCTCCTGCAACAGGCGCATGAGGTGGATCGCGGTGTGCGGGGTCAGCTCGCTCGGCTTGAGGACGAAGGTGTTGCCCGCCGCGAGCGCGGGGGCGACCTTCCAGGCCGTCTGGAGCAGGGGGTAGTTCCAGGGCGTGATCAGCCCGCACACCCCGACCGGCTCGTACACGACCCGACTGTCGACCGTCGGCGAGCCGGTCTCGACGACCCGGCCCGTCTCGGCGGAGGCCACCCGCCCGAAATAGCGGAAGCAGTTCGCGATGTCGTCCATGTCGTACGCGCTCTCCACCAGCCGCTTGCCGGTGTCGAGGGACTCGGCGCGGGCGAGCGCGTCCTTGTCGCGTACGAGCAGGTCGGCGACGCGCAGCAGCAGGTCACCGCGGTCCGCGGCCGGGGTCGACGGCCAGGGGCCCTCGTCGAAGGCGCGGCGCGCGGCCGCGATGGCCTCGACCGTGTCCTTCCCGCCGGCCTCGTCGACCACCGCCACCAGGCTGCCGTCGGCCGGGCAGCGGATCTCACGGGTCCGCTCGTCGAGCGCGGACCGCCACGCTCCGCCGATGAAGAGTTCGGGCATGATTCTCGTTCCTCCTGGTCAGCGCCTTACCGAAGGCGTCTGGCAGCTTGGTGTCTCACCGGACGACCGCGTTCCATGCCGAATGTGACCGTGATCACGTCTGGTCGGAGGGGTGGGGCCGCAGTTTTCCGAGCAGCCACGCATGGAAGATCTCGATGTGATGCTCGGTGGGCACCAGAACCCCGCCGGCCCGGTAGGCGCGGGAGGCCATCGCGGGCTGGGTGCGCTCGCAGGCGTCGAAGTCCTGCACATTGACCCGGTGGAACAGCTCCACCGACTTGGAGACGTCGGCGCCGGCCTCCACGACCTCGGGTGCGTACAGCCAGTCGCACTCGACGACCGTGCGGTCCTCGGCGACCGGGAACATCCGGTGCAGGATCACATGGTCGGGGACGAGGTTGATGAACACGGTCGGCTTGACCGTGATGGCGTAGTAGCGCCGGTCCTGCTCCTCGGCCACCTCGGGCAGCCGGGCGAACCCCTCGCTGCCGTCGACGGTGAACCCCTTTACCTCCTCGGCGAACTCGGCGCCGTGCCCCACGTAGTACTGGGCCGCGTACCCCTCCGCGAACTCGGGCAGCACATCGGTGAGTTCGGGATGAATGGTGGCGCAGTGGTAGCACTCCATGAAGTTCTCGACGATCAGCTTCCAGTTCGCCTTCACGTCGTACGTGATGCGCCTGCCGAGTGCGAGGTTCTCGGTGCCGTAGCGCTCGATGGAGGCGGCGTCGCCGAGCCGTTCCACGGCCGCGCCGATCACGGTCTCCTCGAAGGACGGCGGTTCGTCGGCCAGGCACACCCACGCGTAGCCCAGCCATTCCCGCAGGTGCACCGCCACCAGGCCGTAGGCCGTACGGTCGACGTCGGGCATCTTCACCAGGTTGGGCGCGGCGATCAGCCTGCCATCGAGGTCGTACGTCCAGGCGTGGTACGGGCACTGCAGCGAACGCCGCACCTCGCCGGACTCCTCGGTGCACAGCCGGGCGCCGCGATGCCGGCAGATGTTGAGGAAGGCGCGCAGCTCACCACCCCGGTTACGGGTGACGATCACGCTCTCGCGGCCGATCTGCACGGTACGGAACGCACCTGGCCTGTCGAGGTCGGAGCCGCGCACGGCGCAGAACCACATCGATTCGAAGAGCCGCTCCTGCTCCTGCCGGAAGATCTCCGGGTCGGTGTAGTAGTGGCCGGGGAGTGTGGCGATCAGACTCGGGGGCAGCGGTGTGGTCGTCATGGCGGACTCCTCAGGCGGGCGCGGCGGTGAGCCGGCGAGGGTCGAACAGCTCGATGGGGTGCGCGGTGGTGCCCGTCAGCGCCAGGTCGGCGAGGATCTCGCCGACGACGGGCACGAACTTGAAGCCGTGACCGGAGAACCCGCAGGCGACGGTGACGGACTCCGGGTGCTCCGGGTGGCGCGCGATCACGAAGTGTTCGTCGGGGGTGTTGGAGTACATGCAGGTGGCGGCCTTCAGGAAGCGGCCGGGCAGCGAGGGGATGTGCCGGGCGACCTGGTCCGCCATGGCCGCGACCTCCTCGTCGCGCACGGTCCTGTCGATGGTCTCCGGCGTGCAGACGGTGCCCCTGCGGAAGAACGCGACCTTCGCGCCCAGCTCGGGTCCGTCGATCGAGGGGAAGCCGTAGATCTGGACGTCGTCCGCGTCCTCCCAGATGTAGATCGGGTGGTTCTCCGGGAGGAACGGCAGCGTGCCGCCGTCGGGCTGGAACCAGTACATGACCTGCCGCTCGATCGTGAACGGCACGCCCAGGTCGTCGAGCAGCTTCGGCGCCCATGCCCCCGGGCAGATCACCAACTGGCCGGCGGTGTAGGTGTCCTCCGCCGTGTGGACGCGGACCCCGTCGCGGTACGGCTCCCAGCGCAGCATCGGCTCCTCGAAGTGCAGGTCCGCGCCGGCCTGGGTGGCGAGCTGGAGATGGGCCGCCACCGTGTTCTCCGGGCGCAGCAACCCGGCCCGTGCCTCGTACAGCGCCACCTCGTCGTCGGTGGGCGTGAGGGTGGGGAAGCGGCGGCGGATCTCCTTCGCGTCGAGCATCTCGTGCGGCAGGTCCCACCGCCGTGCCGAGAGCAGGGAGCCGGACACCGTGCGGGACTCGGGCCGGCCGACCATCACGCCGCCGCAGAGCGTCGCGATGTCCCGGCCGGTGTCGCGCTCGAGCGCCTCGTACAACTCGTACGCGCGCAGCAGCAGCGGGACGTAGGCGGGGTCCTCGAAGTAGGACTGCCGGGTGATGCGCGAACCTCCGTGGCTGGAACCGCGGTTGTGCACCGGGCCGAACTTCTCCAGGCCGAGCACGCGCGCACCGCGCGCGGACAGATGGTGGGCGGCGGCGCTGCCCATCCCGCCGAGGCCGACGACGATCACGTCAAACGTGGGTGACATCCCTGGAACCTTCCTAGCGGCGGATTCGGCTCATCTCGGGGTCGAACAGCGGCTCTTCGGCGACGGTGGCCGGGACCTTCTCGCCGATGTACTCGATGTGGACCGCGCTGCCGGGGGCGAGCGGCGGCAGCCAGGCGTACGCGACGCAGCGGCCCAGCGTGTAGCCGTAGGACGCGCTCGTGACGTACCCGGCGGGCCGGCCGTCGACGTACACCGGCTCCTTGCCGAGGACGACGGCGGCGGGGTCGTCGAGAAGGAGCGGGGTCAGCCTGCGGCGCGGCTCGCCGGCCCGTTCCAGCGCGGCCCGTCCGAGGAAGTCGCCCTTGTCCATCCGGACGGCGAAGCCGAGGCCGGCCTCGTACGGGGTGTGCTCTGCGGTCATGTCGTGGCCCCAGGAGCGGTAGCCCTTCTCCAGGCGCAGGCTGTTGAAGGCGGAGCGGCCGGCGGCGATCACTCCGTGCTCCTGCCCCGCCTCCCAGAGGGTGTCCCAGAGCCGCAGTCCCAGGTCGGCGCCGGTGTACAGCTCCCAGCCGAGCTCGCCGACGTAGCTCAGCCGCATCGCCGTCACCGGCACATGGCCGAGGTACGTCTCCCTGGCCCGGAAGTAGCCGAAGCCTTGGTGCGAGAAGTCGTCCCGGGTCAGCGGCTGCACCAGGGCACGGGCGAGCGGACCCCACACCCCGATGCAGCAGGTGCCGGAGGTGATGTCCCTGATGTGTATGTCGGCGGGGGCGTGCCGGAGCAGCCAGTCCTCGTCCGCCCGGCTGTTGGCGCCGATCTGGAAGCGGTCGGTGGCCAGCCGCGCGACGGTCAGGTCCGATCGGATGCCGCCGCTCTCGTCGAGCAGCAGCGTGTAGGTCACGGCTCCCGGCTTCTTGGCCAGGTTGTTCGTGGTCATGCGCTGGAGGAAGGCGAGTGCGCCGGGGCCGGAGACCTCCAGCCTCCGCAGCGGGGTCATGTCGTACAGCGCGACCTTCTCGCGAGTCGCCCGGGCCTCGGCGGCGGCGATCGGCGACCAGTATCGGGCCGACCAGGCGTCCCGCTCCGGCAGGGCGATGCCCTCGGCGAGCGGGGAGTTCGCCTCGTACCAGTGCGGACGCTCCCAGCCGCCGCCCTCCAGGAACTGTGCGCCGAGCTCCCGCTGGCGGGCGTGAAAGGGGCTCACGCGCAGCGGGCGCGGCTCCTCCATGGGCTGCAGCGGGTGCAGCACGTCGTAGACCTCGACGAACTGGCGGGCGCCGCGGTCACGGACGTAAGCGGGGGAGCGCTGGGCGTCCTCGAAGCGGGTGTGGTCGCACTCGTGGACGTCCACGGCTGGGCGCCCGTCGACCATCCACTCGGCCACGGCCTTCGCCACCCCGGCCGAGTGCGTGACCCACACGGCCTCGGCGAGCCAGAAACCGCGCAGGGAGCGGGCCTCGCCGAGCAGCGGCATCCCGTCCGGGGTGAAGGAGAAGACGCCGTTGAAGCCCTCCTCGATCGCGCTGCCGGCGAGCGCGGGCAGGAGTTCCAGGCAGTCCTCCCAGCTCGGCGCGAAGTCCTCCGGGGTGAAGGCGAGCGAGGAGGGCATGACCGGGGCCTCGTCGTAGGACGGGACGGTGAACGGGTTGACGGGCAGCGGCCGGTGGGCGTAGCTGCCGATGCCGATCCGGTCGGTGTGCTCGCGGAAGTACAGGTCACGGTCCTGGAACCGCAGGATCGGACGGGACGCCTCCTTACGCGGGTCGTTGACACCGGCGAGCTCCGGCAGGGGCGCGGTCTTCGCGTACTGGTGGGCCAGCGGCAGCAGCGGGACGTCCACGCCCGCCATCCGCCCGACGACCGGGCCCCAGAATCCGGCCGCCGACACGACGTGGTCGGCCGGGAAGACACCCCGGTCGGTGACGACCGCGGTGACACGCCCGTCCGCCCGCTCGATGCCGGTGACGGTGTGCCGCTCCAGGAAGCGCGCGCCGCGCGACTCGGCGCGGGCCTGCTGGGCGCGGCAGGCGAGCACGGCGCGGGCCAGACCGTCGTCCGGGGTGTGGAACCCGCCGAGGATCTTGCTCTCGTCGAGCAGCGGCCACAGCTCCTTGCAGCGCCGGGCCGTGAGCAGCTCACCGCGGATCCCCCAGGCGGCGGCGTATCCGGCCCTGCGGTGCAGCTCGGCCCAGCGCTCCTCGGTGGTCGCCAGTTCCAGGCCGCCCACCGGGTTGAAGCAGGGCAGCCCTTCGACCTCCAGCGAGCGGAACTTCTCCACGGTGTACGCGGCGAAGGCGCTGAGCGTCCTGGACGGGCTGGTCTGGAAGACGAGGCCCGGGGCGTGCGAGGTGGAGCCGCCGGGGGCGGGCAGGGGGCCCTGCTCGAGGACCGTGACATCGGTCCAGCCGCGGGCGGTCAGCTCGTCGGCGAGCGAGCAGCCCACGATGCCGGCGCCGATGACCACGACACGGGGAGACGCGGGCGCGAGGTCCGTCACAGGACCACCACCGAGCGCAGGACCTCGCCGCGGTGCATCTTGGCGAAGGCGTCCTCGACCCCGTCGAGCCCGATCGTCTCGGTGACGAAGGAGTTGAGGTCGAGGAGGCCGTAGAGGTACTGGTCGATCAGGATCGGGAAGTCGCGGCTCGGGAGGCAGTCCCCGTACCAGGAGGACTTCAGCGCGCCGCCGCGCGAGAACAGGTCGATCAGCGGGAGGTCGATCCTCATCTCGGGGTCGGGGACCCCGACCTGGACGAGCACACCGGCGTGGTCACGCATGTAGAACGCCTGCCGGTACGTCTCCGGGCGGCCGACGGCGTCGATGGCGATGTCCACCCCGAATCCGTCGGTGAGCGCGCGAACGGCCTCGACGGGGTCCGTCCCACGGGAGTTGACCGTGTGCGTGGCCCCGAACTTCTCGGCCAGGTTCAGCTTCCGGTCGTCGACGTCGACGGCGATGACCTTGCGGGCGCCGTTGAGACAGGCGCCCGCGATGGCCGCGTTGCCGACGCCGCCGCAGCCGATCACGGCGACCGTGTCACCGTTGCCGACCTGCCCGGTGTTCACGGCGGCGCCGTAACCGGCCATCACCCCACAGCCGATGAGTCCGGCGGCCTCGGGCCGGGCGGCCGGGTCGACCTTCACCGCCTGCCCTGCGGCGACGAGGGTCTTCTCGGCGAAGGCGCCGATGCCCAGCGCGGGCGACAGAGGTTTCCCGTCGAGGGTCATCGGTCGGGTGGCGTTGCGGGAGTCGAAGCAGTACCAGGGGCGGCCGCGGCGACAGGAGCGGCAGGCGCCGCACGGGGCGCGCCAGGCGAGGACGACGTAGTCGCCCGGCGTCAGGTCGGTGACGCCCTCGCCCACCGACTCGACGGTGCCGGCCGCCTCGTGGCCGAGCAGGAAGGGGAAGTCGTCGTTGATCGCCCCCTCCCGGTAGTGCAGATCGGTGTGGCAGACCCCGCAGGCCTGCACGGAGACGAGAACCTCACCGGGCCCGGGATCGGGGACGAGGATCGTCCGCACCTCCACGGGTGCGCCCTTCTTGACGGCAACGACGGCACGGACCTCATGCGGCACTATGGGCTCCTCGTTTGTTGCGCAGTGCACGATGGGTTGCACGATGGGGAACATAGTGGGAACGCCGACAACGGGCCGTCAAGAGGCCGGAGTTAACAGCGCGCAAAACCCGTCGGCGTACCGAAACGCTCCGGACACACGACGACGCGGGGCCGGGTCTCCCCGGCCCCGCGTCGCGAGGGGCATCGCTCGACGGCCCGTCAGATGGCGTAACCCATGCGCCGGGACAGCTCGTTCGCCGCGACGACGGTCCGCGCGGCGAGCTCGGGCAGCCGGTCGCGCTCGAGCCGGTAGGCCGGACCCGACACGCTGATCGCGCCGATCACCCGGCCGTCGTGCGCCCGCACCGGCGCGGCGACGGCGTGAAGTCCCATCTCCAGTTCCTCCGCCGCGATGGCGAAGCCCTGTGCGTACGCCGCGTCCAGCTCGGCGCGGAGTATCCCCGCGCTCGTCACCGTGTGCTCCGTGAACCGCGGCAGCGCCCGGGCCAACAGACCCTCGCGGAGCGTCACCGGCAGATGGGCCAGCAGCACCTTGCCGCTGGAGGTGGCGTGCAGGGGAGTGCGCCGGCCCAGCCAGTTCTGCGCCGTCACCGAGGCGGGTCCGCGGGCCTGCATGATGTTGACGGCGGCGTCGTCGTCGAGGACCGCGATGTTGACCGTCTCGCCCAGCTCGTCGGCGAGTTCGCGGCAGACGGGCGCCGCCTCCTGCGAGATGTCCAGGCGCACGGCCGCCGCTCCCGCGAGCCGCAGGATGCCGGCGCCCAGGAAGTACTTGCCGCGGTCCTGCGCCTGGGCGACCAGGCCCCGGTTCTCCAGCACACCCAGGAGCCGGAACGCGGTGGACTTGTGCACGTCCAACTCGTCGGCGATCTCGGTGACTCCGACCTCGCCGTGCCGGGCCAGGATCTCGAGGACGCTGACGGCGCGGTCCACCGACTGGATCGCCCCCGCCCCTCCTCTGGGGGTGCGCTCCGATGACTCCTCGGTCGGTTCGGCCTCTGTGCGGTCGCGGGTCATAGCTCAACTCTCGCCATCTTGCGGCCCCTTGGGCACGCATCTTCGGGAAGCCCTTGACGCGGCGGGCACCCCGACCGGATTCTGTTGCGCATAGCGCTCCCTCACGCGCCATACGCAACCTGATGTTACCGAAGCGTCCTGCCGTTCACTCCTGGACCGAGGGGGGCCCGTGATTCCCGTCTGCCGCCTTGAAGACCTCCCCGTGGGCGAATCCGTCCGAATCGACACCACCCCGCCGATCGCGGTGTTCAACGCCGACGGCGAGCTGTACGCCATCGACGACACCTGCAGCCACCAGGACGCCTCCCTCTCCGAGGGTTGGCTCGAAGGCTGTCTGGTCGAATGCCCGCTCCACGCCGCCGCATTCGACCTTCGTACCGGGCAGCCGACCTGCCTGCCCGCCCGGCACCCCGTCCGCACCCACCAGGTGGTCGTCGAAGGCGGCGTCATCCATGTCCGGCCCGCCGCGCAGGAGGACACCGCAGCATGAGAACCGTCACCGTCGTCGGCGCCTCGCTCGCGGGCCTGTACGCGGCCCGCGAACTGCGCGCCCAGGGGTTCGACGGGCGGCTGGTGATCGTGGGCGAGGAGCGCCACCGACCCTACGACCGGCCGCCCCTGTCCAAGGACTTCCTCACCGGCCGGGCGGACGAGGACCAACTCGCCCTCACCGATACGGAGGAGGAGGCCGAACTCGCCGCGGAGTGGCTCCTCGGGACGCGGGCCCGCGGGCTCGACCCGCGGGCCCGCACCCTCCTGCTCGACGACGGCGGCACTGTCGTCACCGACGGACTCGTCATCGCCACCGGAGCCTCGGCCCGGAGGCTGCTGGGGACCGACGGTCTCGCCGGAGTCCACACGCTGCGCACCCTCGACGACGCACGCGCCCTGCGCGAGGCCCTGAGCGGCGCCGGCCGGCGGGTCGTCGTCATCGGTGGCGGATTCATCGGCGCCGAGACCGCCTCCTCCTGCGCCTCACTCGGCCACGACGTCACAGTGGTGGAGGCCGCCCCGCTTCCCCTGCTGCCGCAACTCGGCCCCGAGATGGCCGCCGTGTGCGCCGCGCTGCACCGGCGCGGCGGCGCGGAGCTGATCACCGGCACGGGCGTGGCCCGGCTGCACGGCCAAGGCACCGTCACCGGCGTGGAACTGGCCGACGGCCGGACGCTCCCCGCCGACCTGGTCGTCGTCGGCATCGGAGCGGTACCCAACACCGGCTGGCTCGCCGGCTCCACCCTGCCGCTGAGCGACGGCGTCCTCTGCGACGACGGCTGCGTCACCGCCCTGCCCCAGGTCGTGGCCGTCGGCGACGTCGCCCGCGTCGGCGGGCTGCGCGCCGAGCACTGGACCAGCGCCACCGAGCAACCCGCCGTCGCCGTACGCAACCTGCTGGCCGGCCGGACCGTGGACAGCACGCGCCCGCTGCCCTACTTCTGGTCGGACCAGTACGGCGCGCGCATCCAGTTCGCGGGACGCCACCGCGAGGGCGACGGCGTCCGGGTGGTCGAAGGGTCCACGACCGAGGGCGGTTTCCTCTGCCTGTACGAGCGCGAGGGCCGCACGACCGGCGTCCTGGCCGTCGACCGCCCGCGCTCCTTCATGCGGGCCCGCCGCGAGCTGGCCCGTGCGGGCGCTCAGCCGGCCGGGCGGGGCCTGCCCTTCCGTCCGGAGCGGGCGGAGCCCTTGGCCCCGGTCTCCGAGCCCGGGTAGAGGTGATCGCGCTCGGGTCGGAGATCGAGTATGTCGAGGAACTCCGCGAGCTCGGCCCGGTCCGTCGTACGGCTCGCGACGACCCGCCGGGCGGCACGGCGGCGCTCGACGGGATCCCGCCCCACCGAACCGTCGTTCTCCTCAGAGAGCTCCATGACGCCGATCCGACCACACCACGGCCCGCCCCGCATCACCCGCCCTCGCTCAGTGGATACCGAGGAAGATGCCCCCCGGCGTGTTCAGGTCGTCGTTGTGGAGGTGGAACGCGCGCAGCGAACGGGCGATCTCCCGCTGGGAGACATAGGCGTCGCGGTCCAGGTCAAGACGGTCGAAGACCGCCGGGCCCTCCTCGCCCGACACCCCCCACACCGAGAGGTAGACAGCGAACTCCTCCCTGCTGACCCGCTTGTCACCCTTCGTGTCCATGATGCGGAAGATCGCCGCCGCCAGGTTCTCGAGCAGCTCGGGCCGGTCGGAGTCGTAACCCACCGCGCGGTGCGCGGCGACGAACTCGTCCTGGTCCAGCCGCTCCTGCCCCGGCACCGACTGGGTGAGCAGCCCCAGCCACTGGGCCCAGTACGCCCTGTTCAGGGCCTGGATCCGGGGGTCGTCCTCCGCCAGCCCGTATGCGGCGGCGTACGCCTCCACGATGCGCCGGTGGTCGGACCAGGTGACGAATCCGTCCCCGTCGGTGTCCAGGACCGCGAAGAGTCGCAGAAGTCTACGGGTGATCGGATCGAACGTCGCCATTCTTCCGTGTCCTTCCGGCAGAGACGTGTGGACGCCCACGGCCGTGCGCGTGGACGCCCGGAGACGTGCGCGTGGACGTCCCAGTGTCGTCGCTCGTACGCATCGGAGCGCGGCGCAACACCCACCCACGGCGTGCGAAAGGGCGCGCGCCGCCGTGGCGTGCTTCACCATCGAGTCATGGATCCCGGCCCCGACGTGCCCGCGCTCGTCAGGGAACTGACCCGGCGGGCCGACCCGCGACGCCTGCGGCGCGACGTGGAGTTCCTCGCCGACCGCCCGCGCGGCCGGATCCACGCGCCCGAGGCCATGCTCCGCGCGGAGACCCATGTGGCGGACGAGCTCGCCAGGGCCGGCTGGCGGACCGAGCGGCAGCCCTTCGACGTACGGTGGCGCCCGGGCTGCACCGACCAGCCCGGCGGCGCGCTGTCACCGCTCCGGTTCCGCCTGCACCGGCGGCTCAGCGGCGCGAATCTCCTGGCCCGGCTGCCGGGCGGCGACGACCGCCCAGGCGTCCTCGTCGGAGCGCACCTGGACACCGTCGAGGGCAGCCCGGGCGCCGACGACAACGCCTCCGGAGTCGCCGCGCTCCTGGAGATCGCCCGGCTGCTCGGCGATCTGCCGCGGCCGCCGGACGTCACCCTCGCCTGTTTCGACATGGAGGAGCTGGGGTTCGTCGGCGCCCGGGTCGCGGCCCGGGCACTGCGCCGCGGCGGTCGTGTCACCGGCATGATCTGCCTGGAGTCGGTCGGCTGCTTCGCCACCGGCCCCGGAACGCAAGCGCTGCCGGCGGGGTTCGGCACCGTCTTCCCCCGCGAGGCCGCCTCGGTGCGCGCGGCCGGGCGGCGGGGCGACTTCACCCTCGTGGTCCACCGCCGCTCCTCGGACGCGGCCGCCGCCCTCTGGCACCGGGCGGCACGGGCCGCCGAGCCCCCGCTGCCCGTCGTCACGCTGCGCGACCCGCGTCCGGACGGCGTACCGGGAGCCCTCGCGGGCCTCGCCGCGCCCCCACTGAACCATCTCGGCCGCAGCGACCACGCCGCGTTCTGGAACGCGCGGATTCCGGCCGTCATGCTCACCTCTACGGCGAACTTCCGGAACCCCCACTACCACCGGCCCACGGACACCCCGGACACCCTCGACTACGGGCGCCTGACGACCGTCGCCGTCGCCACCGCCGCCACGGCCGTGACCTGGACCCCGTAGCCCCTCGGAGGCGGAATCGGCACCACGGACCTACCGTGGTGAAGAGCGTGATCAAGCCGATCCCCGTTTCCGAGGAGGCTGCGATGGAGCGGCACTTTGTCTGGGTGACCACGCGCCGCGTCAAGCCGGGCACCCTGGAGGAGTTCGAGCGGGCCTGGCGCCCGGGCTTCACTCCCGACGGAATGCGCCGGGCCCTGGCCTACTGGTCCGAGGACGGGCAGGAGATCACCGGAGTCTCGATCTGGGACTCGCAGGAGGCGTGCGACGCGTGGCGGTCCTCCGACGCGGAGCGGGAACGGCGCGATGCCATGGCCCCGTACGTCGTCCAGGAGAGCGAGGGCTTCTACCGGGGCGGCGAACTCACCCTGCCCTCGAGGTGACGACCGTGCGGGGGTGACGACGGTCCCTACGGATACGTCCGTACGTCGTCGTTGTACTCCCGCGCCCGCTCCCGTACGAGCGCGGGCAGCGTTCCCGACGCCAGGTCCGCGAGGGTCGTGCCCTCCAGGACCTGGCGCAGACTCGTGCGTACGGCCCGCCACACGTCCGGCATGGGCGCGGCGGCGCCCTGGTACTCCAGACCGGTCAGCTTCAGGTCCCGCACACTGACGAGCGGTCCGTCCATCGCTCGGACGACGTCGGCGAGGGTGATCTCCGCGGCGGGTCTGGCGAGGGTGTACCCGCCGTCCGGGCCGCGCACGCTCCGTACCAGCCGCGCCTGGCGCAACTCGCTGAGGACGACGAAGAGGAAGCGGACGGGGATGTCCTGACGGCCCGCGATGTCCTCCGCCTTCAGGGGCCGGTCGGGGGAGCAGGCCAGCTCCGCCATGGCCCGGACCGCGTAGTCCGTTCTTGCTGAGATCCTCACCGCCTCAATGTCTCACGGTTGGCGCGAAAGCGATCCGGCGCGGGTCGCGAGGTCGTGGCGGCCTTGTCATTGCACATTGTTCATCGACATAGTGCACTTCACTGTGCGGCACCCGCCGGCGCAGCAACCGCCTGGCTCGGAGGTTCCCGTCGTGTCCGTGGTGTCCCTGAAGTCGGCCAGGTCCGGTCGTTCGCGCCCCACCGTGGCAGTCGTCGGCGCGGGCGCGGCGGGGGCGCTCGTCGCCGTCCAGCTGTGCGAAGCGGCGGCGCGCCGGCGCACCTCGCTCGACCTGGTCCTGATCGACCCGGCGGCGGAGGCCGGACGCGGAACGGCGTACGCCACCGAGGTCGCCGAGCACCGGCTCAACGTGCCCGTCGGCGGCATGAGCTGCTACCCCGACGACCCCGGCCACTTCCTGCGCTGGTTCTGCCGGCACGGCGAATCCGCCGTCTCCGCCACCGACTTCGCGTCCCGCTACCGCTTCGGCTCGTACCTCGCCGACACCCTCGGCCGGGCCATCATCACCGCTCACGGCACGGTCGCCGTGCGCCGCCTGCGCGCGAGGGCGACCCGCTGCACGGACACGGCCGACGGGCGCCTGGAGCTCCTGCTCGCCGACGGCGCGACCGTGACCGCCGACACCGTCGTCCTGGCCACCGGACCCGCCGCGGGCACCGCCGGCTGGGCCACGGAAGAGCTGCGGCGGTCCGAGCGCTTCGTCGCCCGCCCCTGGGCGCCCGGAGCTCTCGACGCGGTGGGCGCGAGCGACGACGTGCTGCTCGTCGGCACCGGCCTGACCGCCATCGACCTCGCGCTCGTCCTCGACCGGCCCGGCCGCACCGTGCACGCCCTGTCCCGCAGCGGCCTGTTGCCCCAGCCCCACGCCGTCGCCCCGCTCCCGCCCGTACCGCCCCCGCCGGGACTCGCGGCCCTGCCGCTCCACCGGCTCCGCACCGAACTGCGGAGCCATCTCGCCGCCTCGATGCGCGACCACGGCGACTGGCGGCCCGCCCTCGACGGACTGCGCCCCGGCATCGTGGCCCTCTGGCAGGGCCTCACCGACGAGGAGCGGGCCGAGTTCCTCGACCGCGACGCCACCCGGTGGAACGTCCACCGCCACCGGATGGCCCCGACCACCGCCGAGAGCATCTCCCGCGCCCGCGCCTGCCGCCGCCTGCGGATCCACGCGGGCCGGATCGCCACGGCCGCACCACGGGAGGACGGCCGGCTCGCCGTCGCGCTCGCCGACGGACGGGAACTGACGGTGGCGTGGGTGGTGGACTGCACCGGGCCCGGGCTCCGGATGGACGCCGCGGGCGACCCCCTGTGGGGCGGGCTGCTCGCCGACGGCCTCGCGACGCCCGGACCGCTCGGCATCGGTGTCACCACCGAAGCCGGCCGGCTGCGCGACACCCACGGACGCACCGAACGGCCGCTGTTCACCCTCGGAGCGCCCCGGCGCGGCGAACTGTGGGAGACCACCGCGATCCCCGAGATCAGGGCGCAGGCCAAGGACATCGCCGAGGCCGTGCTCGCCCCGCTCGCCCGCACGCCGCAGGCCACCCGCCGCCGGCCCACCGACCAGTTCGGGCTGCCGCTGTCGACCCACGCCGCCGCGGCGGCCTCCTTCCGGACCGGACTCGCCCGCGTCGTCACCGTACGGGCGAAGGCGGCCGAGGCGTTCACCCGGGCCACCGAGCTCGACCCCGGCTTCGCCCTCGGCCACGCCGCGCTCGCCCTGCTCGGGCACGAGAGCGGCGCGGACGTCGACGTGGCCCGGGAACTCGCCGACGCCCAGCGCAGCGCGGCCGAACGCGGCGACGAGCGGGAACGCTCCTTCGTCGACGTCGTCACCCGCCGGGTCCGGGCGCACGACGGGCACGGTGCGGAGGACGGCGACCGGGCGCTCGTCGACCACCTCGACCGCTTCCCCGGCGACGCCTTCGCCCTCTCCATCGCCGTCCCCACCATCGCCTTCGCCGGTGTCGGGGACCTCGACGGCACGCTGGCCCAGCGGCTCGTGGAACGCACTGCGCCCGCCTACGACGGCCACTGGTTCCACACCTCGCTCCTCGCCTTCCTCCGCCAGGAACAGGGACGCATCGACGAAGCGGGCGCCCTCGCCCGGGTGGCCCTGGCCGCCGAGCCCGCCTCCGGACACGCCGTGCACGCCCTCGCCCATGTCCACTACGAGTCCGGCGACCACCGGGCCGGCCGCGACTGGCTCGACGGCTGGATCTGCGGCCAGGGCCGGGGCGCCGTGCACCGGGCCCACTTCTCCTGGCACGTGGCCCTGCACGAACTCGCCCTGGACGACGCCGAGGCGGTACGCCGCCGCTGGTTCGCCCAGCTCGCGCCCCGCCAGGTGAACGGCGTGCGGGCGCTCGTCGACTCCGGCTCGCTCCTGTGGCGGGCCCGGATGGCCCGGAACTGGACGGGCCGCGTCCCCGTCGACGGGGTGCTCGACGCGGTCGCCCGCGACCTGGTCGAGCGGCCCGCGACCGCGTTCACCGCCCTGCACAGCGCCGTCGCCCTGACCGCCGCGGGCGATCTGCCCGCGCTCCGGCGGCTGCGCACCCACGCCGCGGGGGCGGACGCCGTGCAGCGGGAGGTCATCGCCCCCCTGTGCCAGGCGCTGGAGGCCGTCCTGGAGGAGCAGTGGACCACCGCGGTGGAGGGACTGCGCGGCCTGCTGCCCACCCTGCGCCGCGTCGGCGGCAGCGCCGCGCAGCGGGAGGTCGTCGAGGAGACCCTGCTGTACGCGCTGATGGAGGCGGGCCACAGCGACGCCGCCCGCCACCTCCTGGAACAGCGCCTCGACCGCCGCGCCTCCCCCCTCGACCGCCGCCGCCTCGCCGACCTGCGGGCTTAGGGGGCGTCTCGCCGATCAGGCCGGGCTCGCGACGCCTGGCACCGCGCCTCGCCGCGTTGTCGTCGGTCGCCAGGGCTCCGCCATGGCTCCCTCCTCCGCCTTGCGATCCACGGCACCAGACGCCGCTCCCTGATCCGGCCTGATCGACGAGACACCCCCTAGGGGGCGTCTCGGGGGCGTCTCGGGGGTGTCTTAGCCTCCGTCCCCCTCGATCAGACGGTGCAGCAGGTCCGCCGCGGCGCGGCCGAACGACGGGTCGTTCAGGTGCGTGTCGAACTCGACCACGTCCACGGCGCTGCCCGCGAGACCGTGCCGGAGCGCGGCGAACAGGGCCTCGTCCACGGCCGGATCGTGGTACGGCCCGCCCGGTGCGCCGAGCGTGGACAGGCCCCGCAGCGGCAGACACAGCGCCGTGGGGCCCGTCGCCGCCCGCAGTTTCGCCGCGACCCGCGTACCGAGCTCGGCGCACTCCCCGGCCGTCGTCCGCACGACCGAGATCGACGGGTTGTGCACCCGCACATCACGGTCGCGCACCCGAGCGGGAACCGTTTCGATCGGGCCGAACTTCACCATGTCCAGCGCGCCCGGACCCACCACCTGCGGAACACCCCGTCGCCCCGCGGCGAGCAACCGGTCAGGGCCCGCCGTCAGGATGCCGCCGCAGAGATCGTCGGCGATCTCACAGAGCGTCAGATCGAGCACGCCCGCGAACAGCCGCTGCCCCGCCAGCGATTCGAGTGTCCGTCCGCCGGCCCCGCTGGCATGGAACACCAGCACCTCGTAGCCGAGTTCGGTCAGCCGCTCGCGCGCCGCGTCGACGCCCGGGGTCGTCACTCCCGCCATGCTCGCCGCGATCAGCGGTCGGCCGTCGTCGGAAGCCGCCGGCGGCGCGGCGGCCGCGAAACTCCGCGCCATCCCGGCGACGGCGTCGACCGCGTTCGCCAGTATCGGAGCCGACACCCTGTTGACCCCGGCGATGTCGACCACGCTGTACATCATCGTGATGTCCGCGGAGCCGACGTAGGGCGCCACATCGCCCGAGGCCATCGAGGAGACCATCACCTTCGGCACCCCGAGCGGCAGTTCCCGCATCGCCCGCGTCGCGATCGACGTGCCCCCGCTGCCGCCGAGGGCGAGCACCCCGTGGAGTCTGCCCCGCGCGTACAGCCGCCGCACGACCTCCGCCGCACCGCGCGCCATCGCCGTGACGGCCGCGCCACGGTCCCCCTCGCTCAGTAACCGCTCCAGTTCCGTACCCGCCGCCCGGGCCACCTCGGCGCGCGGGACGTCGGCGGGTATCCGCGCCGACCCGATCACCCCGGCGTCGACCACGATGACCTCGACCCCCTGGCTCAGCAGCCGCTCACGCAGCCATCCGTACTCGAGACCCTTGGTGTCCAGCGTCCCCACCAGCACAACGATCGCCATCCCCGTACTGTCCGGCCAAGTCGGCTGAGCGACAAGAGTGTGGCTGCCCGACGCCAGCGCGCGGAACGCCGGACGGCATACTGACCCCCGCTCGATCACCACAACGCACCAGGAGGAGTCATGGCCGCCAGTTTCAAGACCGTCATCGAGGTGGGTCCGGACCATCTCGACCAGGCCCGGGCCATCGACCGGTTGTTCCAGGAGGCGATCGCTCCGGCGACCGTCAACTTCGACTTCGAGAACATCCACCAGGCCGCCGCCGCGATCCCCGACAGCGCCGTCGTGAAGATGGTCCGCGGCTGGGGACTCCAGGAACACGCCCCGGTCATGGTCATGGTGCTCTCCCTCAAGGAGGCCGTGCGCCAGGCCCTGCCCGGCGAGTTCGCCGACGCCTCCTTCTGGGACACCGTCGAGCAGGAACTCGCCCAGGCGTTCACCGGCCTCGCCGCACAGGAGGGCGAGCCGGGGCTCTCGTACTACGAGGAGGCGCCTGACCGCACCAGCTACTACCGTGACCTGTTCTTCGCCCTGCAGGACGAGGAGACCGGCGACCACATGTACGCGATCGCCTTCTGCATCGACGTGACCGTCGGTCTGGAGAAGGAGAAGGCCGCCGCCCTGGAGATCATGGACGTCGCGCCCTACACGATCCGACTCAACGCGATCGTCCTGCGCCAGGAGCTGCGGCTCGCGGCCTGACCGTCGCCCGAACGTGCGCCGACCCGCACCGGCCCGCCGTCCCGGGCCGACCCCGCCGGGAACCTAGACTGCCCGCATGGCGAAGTACTTCGACGTACACCCCGAGAACCCCCAGCGGCGCACCATCAGCAGCGTGGCGGACAGCATCCGCTCCGACGCGCTCGTCGCATACCCCACGGACTCCTGCTACGCCCTGGGATGCCGGCTCGGCAGCCGCGACGGCATCAGCCGGATCCGCTCGATCCGCGAGCTCGACGACCGTCACCACTTCACCCTGGTGTGCCAGAACTTCGCGCAGCTCGGCCAGTTCGTCCACATCGACAACGATGTGTTCCGCGCGATCAAGGCGGCCACGCCCGGCAGTTACACCTTCATCCTCCCCGCGACGAAGGAGGTGCCCCGGCAGATGCAGCACCCCAAGAAGAAGACGGTCGGTGTCCGCATCCCCGACCACGCCGTCACCCAGGCCCTCCTCGCCGAACTCGGCGAACCGCTCCTGTCCAGCACGCTGCTGCTGCCGGGCGAGGACGAGCCGTTGACCCAGGGCTGGGAGATCAAGGAACGGCTCGACCACCTGGTGGACGCCGTGGTCGACTCGGGGGACTGCGGTACGGACCCGACGACCGTCGTCGACTTCTCCAGCGGCGAGCCCGAGATCGTCCGGCGCGGGGCGGGCGACACCATGCGGTTCGAATAGCCCGCGGACCGGCGTGTGATGATCACGGCATGACCGTCATACCTGCTGTCCGGTACGGGCTGACCGTGGCGGCGCTGGCCGTCCTGACCACCGGGTGCGGCCTCGCGGCCGAACTCGAACGGGAGGCCGACCCCGAGCGGACCGGGGCGCACCCGAAGCCGAAGGCCTCGGCCACCGGCGCGCCGCCGCCGGCCGTGGCGGCGACGCCGGCTCCCACGACCCCGCAGGGCTGCCCGGCCACCGGCGTCACGGTGTCGACCGGTATGGTGAACGCCGCCATGGGGCTGCGCGCCATGCCCGTGACGCTCACCAACTGCGGAGCGCGCGAGCAGCGGTTGAACGGTTATCCGGACGTACGGGTGCGGGACGTGAACCGCGCGCGCATGGACGTCACGGTCCTCAAGGGCCCGGAACCGATCACCACGCTCGACGACCCGGGCCCGCATCCGGTGACGCTGAAGCCGGGCGAGTCCGCGCGCAGCGTGTTCGTCTGGCGCTACTCGGCCGTCGACGCGGCGAGCCGGTCGGGGAGCGGCGTGTACGTGGAGATCGGCCCGGACGCCGGCGCGGACCGGCAGACGGTGGAGCCGGAGGGCGGCCTGGACATCGGCGACACGGGCCTCCTCGGCACGACGGCATGGCAGAAGGTCACGGACTGAGCGTCGCCCGTGCGGTCACCGACCGTGCCCCGCCCGTGCGGTCACCGACCGCGCCCTGCCCGTGCGGTCACCGGCCGAGTCGTAGGCGGCGGGCTCCCCTTGCCGCGGCGACCAGCTCCGGCACGGTGCCGAGTTTGACCCGCGGGCGGCCGGCGTCGCGGCCCCGTGCCAGCTCGGCCCGGTCGATGGCGGCGAGCCCCCGGGCGTCGACGACATGGCGGCCGCGACGGCGTACGAGACGCTCGAACGCCTTGCCCGTACCCGACGGCGCGGGCAGGGAGCCCGCGACGGCGTCGGCCAGGAGCGTGCCGATCGTCTCGGCGGCGCACGTGCGGTTCGCGCCGATGCCACCCGAGGGGCCGCGCTTGATCCAGCCGACGACGTACGCGCCGGGCATACCGGCCACCCGCCCGCCCTCGTGCGGCACGGTGCCGGTCGCCTCGTCGAAGGGCAGACCCGGCACCGCCACACCGCGGTAGCCGACCGCCCGCAGCACCAGACCCGCAGGGATCTCCCGCTCCTCCGAACCCTCCGTCACCCGCGAGCCCCGCACGGCGTCGTCGCCGAGCACGGCCACCGGCGCGGAGTGGAACCGGAGCACGATGCGCCGCTCCGGCCCCGGCGGACGCGACCAGTCCACGCTCTCCCGGGCCACCGCCCGGAGCAGTGCGGCCTTCTCCCGCGGCTCCGCGCCGTCGATCGCCGCACCGGTCCGCGGATCGTGGTCGTCGACGACCAGCCGCACACCGGGCAGATGGGTGAGCGCGAGCAGTTCGGACGCGGTGTACGCGGCGTCCTCCGGGCCGCGCCGCCCGAGCAGCACCACCTCGCGCACCTTCGACGCGCGCAGGGCCGCGAGGGCGTGGTCGGCGATGTCGGTGCCGGCCAGCGCCTCCGGATCCATGACGAGGATGCGGGCGACATCGAGGGCGACGTTGCCGTTGCCGACCACGACGACCCGCTCGGCCGACAGGTCGATCGCGTCCGGTGCGGCCTCGGGGTGGGCGTTGTACCAGGACACGAACGCCGTCGCCGAGAGGCTGCCCGCGAGGTCCTCGCCGGGGATGCCGAGCCGCCGGTCGGTGGAGGCGCCCACCGCGTAGACCACCGCGTCGTGGTGCGCGGCGAGCTCCTCGGCGGTGACGTCCTTGCCGACCTCGACCCCCAGGTGCATCCGGACCCGGGGGTGGCTGTGGAAGCGGGCGAAGGTCTCGCCGACCTTCTTGGTCGATGGGTGGTCCGGCGCCACGCCGTACCGGACGAGACCGCCGGCCACCGGCAGCCGGTCGACCAGGGTCACCTCGGCGTTGGTGTTGAGGAGCAGATCCTCGGCGGCGTACATCCCCGCCGGTCCCGTGCCGACGACCGCGACCCGGATCGGCGCGAAGTCGGACGGCAGGCTGCGCTCGAACGTCGGCGCGCCCCAGGCGTGGAAGTTCGGCCCCGTGGCGGCCGGTTCGGGCTCCCGGTCGGCGAAGTAGGCGGCGTTGACGGCCTCGTACTCCCGCTGCGCCGGGGAGAGGCTGTCCACCGGGAAGATCGCGTCGACGGGGCAGGCGTCGGCGCAGGCGCCGCAGTCGATGCAGGCCTTCGGGTCGATGTGAAGCATCTCCGTACTGCCGAACGCCCGCTCCTCGGGCGTCGGGTGGATGCAGTTGACGGGGCAGACGGCAACGCAGGTGGCGTCGCTGCAGCACGTCTGGGTGATGGCGTAGGTCATGTCGTCGGCTCAGCTCGGCTCGGCGGGGCGGCGGGTCTGCGGTTCGGCGCGGGTCAGATGAGGTGGGCGCGCTTGTAGAAGAAGAGCGCCGGCCCGGTGAGGAGGCGGGCGGAGGCCAGGAACTCCATGAGGCCCGCGCAGCTGGACCGCATCAGCGACCGGTGGTGCTCGTTCGCCCGCGCCTCGGTGAGGGCCCGCCGCGTGTCGAGGCCGGCGTTCGCGTAGACGTCGCGGTTCACCATGCTGGTGACGATGAAGTACGAGGCGATGGCGATCACGAACGCGTTGAGCTGCCGGCGCAGCGGGCCCGCGTGCCGCAGTCGCTTGCGGGTCTCGTCGCGGGCGAACTTCATGTGCCGCGACTCCTCGACGACATGGATGTTGTTGATGGTGCGGACGAAGGGCACGACCCGCTCGTCCCGCATCCAGTCCCGCTGCATGACGTCCAGGACCTCCTCGGCGACCAGGATCGCCGCGTAGGCCGCCTCGCCGAAGGCGAGCGTCTTGAAGGCGCGGCCCAGTTCGACGACCGCCCGGCGGGGGCGGTAGGCCGGGGCGCCGAGCTTCGCGGCGCCGCGGGCGAACATGATCGAGTGCCGGCACTCGTCGGCGATCTCGGTGAGCGCCCACTGGAACCGCGGGGACGTCGGGTCCTTGGCGTAGATGTCCCGCAGCACCATCTGCTGCAGGATCATCTCGAACCAGATGCCCGTACTGGCCACCGACGCGGCCTCCTGGCGCGTCAGCTCCTTGCGCTGGGCGTCGGTCAGTTCGTTCCAGTACGCCGTACCGTACAGCGTGCTCCACTCGGGGCTCGCACCGTGGAAGTCCTTGTCCAGAGGGGTCTCCCAGTCCACCTCCACGACCGGGTCGTACGACAGCTTCGCGGCCGAGTCGAGCAGGCGCCGGGCGACGTCCTGCCCGGCGCGCCGGTCCTGGCTCTCCGGCCGAACGGTGCTGCTTGCCATGGTGCGGCTCCTTGAATCGAGAGAGATCGACGCCACCCACGCTTGTTAGACGCAGCGTCTAGCAAGCTGTTAGACGGAACGTATAACAAGAGCCTCGTGCGGGCCTACCCCCGTGCGGGAAATCCACGCGAACTCTCCACGCCCACCCGCCCCCGTGCGCCCCTTCGCCCTCGCCCGCCCGTTCGCGCGCGCCTCATGGGGCGACGCGGGGCCATGCGTTGTCGTCGTCCACCCGGCTGAGCGCACGCGAGAGTTCGACCCGGGACCGGACGCCCAGCCGGGCGAAGACGTTCCGCAGATGGTGGTCGACCGTCCGCGGGCTGATGGAGAGCCGGTCCGCGATCTCCCGGTTGGTCGCACCCTCCGCGGCGAACCGCGCGATGCGCAGCTGCTGCGGGGTCAGGCCGTCCGCCGTCACCGGCGAACGGGGAGCGCCGATCGCTCCGCCGGTGGCTCTGAGCTCCGCCCTGGCCTGGTCGGCCCAGATCTCGGCGGCCGCCCGCTCGAAGGTGACCAGGGCGTCGCTCAGCTGGGCACGGGCCTCCAGCGGACGTCTGCGCCGCCGAAGCCATTTGCCGTACGACAGCAGGGTCCGGGCGCGCTCGAAGTCGCTGCCGGACTCGTCGTGGTGCCGCATCGCCTCCCCGTACCAGTGCGCGGCCTCCTCCGGCCCCGCCAGCACCGCCCGGCAGCGGGCCAGTTGGGCGGCCGCGTGCGGGTCCACCCCTCCCGCCGCCCAGGCGGCGAACTCCTCCGCCGCGGCCCGTGCGTCACCCGTCCGGCCCGCCGCTTCGGCCGCCTCGACGTAGCAGGGCACGGCGAGCATACGCAGGGCGAAATGCCCGCTCCGGGGCCCCGGGCCCACGAGTTGGGCGAGACGGGCCGAAGCCTGGGCGGCGAGGCCCCGGGCCAGATCCGCGCGGGCCAGCGCCCATTCGGCGAGGGTGATCGCCTGCGCGAGCCCGTGCGGCCGGGCGCGTTCGAGGGCCTTCTCCGCATGCTCCTCGACCGCGTCCGGGCGGCCGGTGACCGACGCGACGAGGGCGAGTACGGCGTGCTGGTGGGCCTCCATGTTGCGCTGCCCGGTCAGCCGGGACGCCTGGAGGGCCTCCCTGGCGTGCGCCCCCGCGCGAGCGTGGCGACCGGCCCGGAGTTCGGCATAGGCCAGGTACTCCAGCACGCGTGGCACGAGGGCCGTACGGCGCTCCGCCCTCACCACCGCCAGGGCGCGGCCATGGACGCGCGCCGCCGAGGCCAGGTCCCCGAGCACCAGCGCCGCCGAGCCGGCCCGGAGCAGGATCCTGGGGTCGTCGGCCACTCCGTCGCGCGCGACCACGCGCGCCAGCGGAGCACGTGCCTCGGGCAGTCGGGCGGCGAGCGCCGCGCGCATGCCGTCGAGGAAGTCCCGCTCCGCTCCCGCCGAGTCGCCATGGTGGCGCTCGCCGGCCTCGGCGCTGTCGCCCGGGTCGTCTCCGTCCCCCAGGGCGATCAGGCAGGCCACCGGGTCGCCGGCCGCCCAGGCGGCCTCCATGGCCAGGAGGCGCGCGTCCGCGGCCTCGGCCGGGGCGTCGGCCTGGAGCAGCGCGGCGGCCAGGAGCAGAGCCTGGTGGGCGTCGGCGACCGGCCCGTCGGCGAGCGCGGTGAGTCCGCGTGCGAGCTCCGCCCGTCCCCGCACCACATCGGTCCGGGCGTGGACGTCCTCGGGGGCGCGGAAGCGGTTCGCCCGGTGCCGCAGTCCGGGAAGCGGCGGGAACGCCTGCGCGGCCGGCGCCCGCCCCCTGCCGGTGCGGCCGTCGCTCACGCTCGCGGTACGGGGGGTGGGCGCCGTCGATCTCCCGACAGGAGGGCTGTCGGGGTGCGCGCCACGCTTCGGGCGGGAGGACTCGGCCGGTCGCAGGGCGCGGCCGGGCGGGTCGTTCTTCCGACGGGGTGCGGGGAGGGGCGGCGGGCCGTCGTCCTGCGGCACGGTGAACAGGGCACGTGTCGAACGCCGCCACGCGCCGGGTGTCGTGGCGAGCACGGCGCGTCGGAGGAACGGGTCCGCGAAGCGGACGGCTGTGCGGGTCGTCTTGAGCAGTCCGTCCGCGATCAGGCTGTCGAGCGCCTCGGGCGACGTGCGGGCGGCGCGGGCGGCGGCGAGGACGGCGGAGGTCTCGACCGCTCGTCCGCGAGGATCCGCCCGCCACCGGTCCGCGTCGGACCCGCCCCATTCGGAAGCGTCCTGCTCCGGCCCGTCCACCCACACCACGCCCTCGCCCGAGGCGCCCGAGGCGTCCGGGGCCTCCGGCGGGCCGTCGCCCGCGACCGCCACCAGGGCGAGCAGCCGCCTGCACTCCACGGGCAGGGAGTCCAGGAGCTTGCCGTAGACGTCGCTGAGCACGCCCCCGTCGGTCAACGAGTACGGCAGGGGTTCCGCGCCCGCGAGTTGAGCCCGGGACAGGCGCCGGGTCGCCGCGGCCAGGATGCCGGGGTGGCCCTCCGCCTCCCGGAGCAGACGCTCCCGCACGGGCGCCGCCGCCGGTAGCGGGCACAGGTCGTCCAGCAGCGCGCTCGACGCGGACCGGTCGAGGCGTTCCAGGCGCAGGACGGTCGCCCCCCGCACGGCCGGTGGGCGGTGGTGACGGGCGTACGAGACGATCCAGCCCACGCCCCTGCCCGGCAGCCCGCCGTCGGGGCCCCACGCCGAGGCGAGTGCGGCACGGGAGTGGGCGTCCCACAGGTGGTGGTCGTCGACGCACAGCAGCAGGCGCCCTCCGGGCGAGAGCCGGGAGAGCGCCTTCGCGAGACCGCCCGGGCCGCGCGCGGTCCGCAGTGAGTGCCGCACCTCCGCGGGCGTGCTCCCGAAGGCGGACAGCAACGCCCGAACTCCGCTCCATGGGACGCGGTTCCCGGCCGGTGCGGGCACCAGGTGCGCCGCCCCGTCGAAGTCCCGGACGGCCTGGGTGAGGAGCGCCGTGCGCCCCATGCCCGGGCTGCCGGTGACCAGGAGTACGCCGCCGGAACCCGCGTACACACGGGCCGACAGAGCGGCCACGGCGGCGAGTTCGGTCGTTCGGTCGTGCAGCCGCGACGAAGCGGCCGCGCCCGTCCCTCCACTCACGGGCGCCACGTTACTGCTCCGTAGATTTGCCGGGAAGAGCCCGCGCGCCGACGCCCCACGGGCTACGGAGTCGGGCGCGGGCCCCGGTGTTGGGGCGTGGCCCAGGCAGGGGGGCCACGCCCTGTGGGCGAGCACAAGGGCGTGGCCCCCGGGAGCCTCAGGAGCCGTGCGGGCAGGTACCGCGGTACTCCTCGATCGTCAGGCTCGGCCGCGGGACCGGGCAGAGGAACTGCTCGTAGCGGGTGTCGTCGTCGATGAAGCGCTTGAGCCAGGAGACGCTGTACTTCGCGATCGTCGTGTTGGAGCTGTTCGGCGTGAAGTGGCTGGCGTTGTTGAGCTCCAGGTACGCCTTGTCGAGAGAGCTCGGCAGGCTCTCGTAGAACGGCTCCGAGTGGGTGGCGACGGGCGCGACCGTGTCACCGTCCGCACCGATGACGAGCGTCGGTGTCGCGATCTCGGGCCAGGTCTTGTCCGTGTTCCAGCCGGTCAGCGGGATGGCGGCCCGGAGAGAAGGCCGGCTCTTCGCCGCCTCCAGGCTGCCGCCGCCGCCCATCGAGTGACCCATCACCCCGAGTCGGGTGCTGTCGATGCGGCCCCGGACCGCGCTGCGCTCGGTCAGGTGGTCGAGCGCGGCGACGAGTTGCCGGCCCCGGCTCGCGGGCTGGTCCGCCGTCGTGATGGTGTCGATGGTGAAGACCACGAAGCCCTGCGAGGCCAGGCGCGGCCCGAGCCAGGCGATGGACGACTGGGTGGCGGTGAAGCCGGGCGAGATCGCCACCGCCCCGAACGTGCCGTCGGCGGTCGACGTCGGGTAGTAGATG
Organism: Streptomyces sp. NPDC046712; assembly: GCF_040645695.1. Taxonomy (NCBI): domain Bacteria; kingdom Bacillati; phylum Actinomycetota; class Actinomycetes; order Kitasatosporales; family Streptomycetaceae; genus Streptomyces; species Streptomyces sp. NPDC046712. Next base: position 170,773 of record NZ_JBEYYW010000010.1, read on the forward strand.
GTGCCGCCGCCGAAGCCGGTGACGGCCAGGGAGGAGACGCTGGTCTCGGCGACGGAGTACGGGCCGCGCAGCGCCTCGATGCTCGCGGTGGTCGGGGCGGGGCCCCTCTCGTAGGGGTTGTCGGCGGCCTGGGCACCGGGCGCGACGAGTACGGTGAGACAGCAGACGGCGGCCGCTGCGGCTGCGGTGAAGTGTCGTTTCACGACGGAGTCGTCCTCTCGTGTCGTGTACGGATCCGGCCGGCCGGGGCCGTCGCGGAGCCGTGGAGTGACTGGTTCGGCCACTGTCCGGGCGCCGCGGGACCGAGGCATCGGCAGAACCACCGGTCACGCACGGGTGGTTGACATCCCACTCGGCCGTCGGCCCGGGGCGTCTGGGACAGGGTCGAGATCTCGGCCGGCGCCTGACATGACGCGGGCCTGCCCCGGGGTCGGCGCGTCGACCCCGGGCAGGCCCGCTGCGACGGGCGCGCGGCGGCGCCTGCATGCTCGTACCTGCGCCCGAGAAACCTCGGGGGCGAACCGCACCGCTGGGACAGACGGATGACCGACGCATCACCTTCCTTCCACCTCCTCCCCGGGGACCCCGACTCCCCGGTGCTCCTCCATGTGCCGCACTCCTCCCGCGCGTTGCCCCCGGGCGTGCGCGACGGCATCGTGCTCGGCGACGAGGAACTCGAACGCGAACTGGACCACATCACCGACTCCCACACGGAGCGGATCGCCGACCTGGCCACGAGAGCGGCGGGCGTGACCCCCTGGCGGTTCGTCAACAAGCTCTCGCGGCTGGTCGTCGACCCGGAGCGCTTCCCGGACGAACGGGAGGAGATGACCGCCGTCGGCATGGGCGCGGTGTACACACGGACCACGCACCGCGCCGAGCTGCGGCCGGACGGTTTCGACGCCCGGCCGCTCCTGGAGCGGTACTTCGCGCCGTACGCGCGGGCCATGACCGCCGCCGTCGCCGATCGCCTGGCGGCCGTGGGCAGCGCCGTGATCATCGACGTGCACTCGTACCCGACCGAGCCCCTGCCGTACGAGCTGCACGGCGACGGTCCGCGCCCGCCGATCTGCCTGGGCACCGACAGCCACCACACGCCGCCCGCACTGCTGGAGGCGGCGCGTGCGGCGTTCGCAGGCTTCGGCGGAGTCGGCACGGACAGCCCCTTCGCGGGTACGTACGTGCCGCTGGAGCACTACGGCCGGGACACACGCGTCAGGGCCCTGATGGTCGAGATCCGCCGCGACGTCTACATGAAGGAGCCCGGCGGCCCCGCCGGGCCGGGTCTCGACGCACTCGCCGCGGCTCTGGCGGAGCTGGTCGACGCGGCGGGGAACACCGACTGAGACCTCAGCCCGAGGAGGCCACGGCGTTGCGCCAGACCGTCAGGTCCAGGGTCATGTACTTGCTGGGGGAGTCCTCGGCCGAGAAGCCCCGGACCGTGACGAGGCCCATGTGCCCCGTGCCGGTCGTGACGCAGACCTGACGCCCGGGCGACAGCATCTTCACGTCGACGTTCTCGGTGTAGCGGGTGTCCGCGCGGCAGGCGGCGAGCGACCCCTCCTGCCCCGCGTCGAGCAGGACGAGGCTCCCGCCCGAGCTCTCCGCGTCGAGATAGCCGCCGGTGTCGTAGGAGAGTTCGTACCCACCGTCCTCACCGTCCTGAGGCCGGACTGAGTCGTCCCCGAGCGTCAGGTGGTACCCGGCGGTGAGGTTGATGCCCTTGAACTCGGCGGGCTTCGGCTGCGGCTTGGTGCTGGGGGTGGTACTCGGCTTGGCCCCGGCGTCCGTGCTCCCGCCGCCCTGCCCGCCCTGCGAGGAGCTACCGCCCTGCGTCGAACCGCTGCCCTGCGTCTGCTGATCCTTGGTCTTGAGCAGCATGTACGCCGTGCCACCCGCGGCGATGCCGAAGACCAGCGCGGCGGCGAGGGCGACGATCGGACCCCGCTTGCGCGGGGCCGCCGGCGGCCGGAAGCCGGGCGGCACGGGCCCGCCGGGGAACCGCGGGGCCTGCGCGGCGGCGTGCGTCGGGGCGTAGGCGTAACCGGGAGCCGGGGTCGGCGCCGGTCCCGGGGCGCCGGGAGCCGGGGTGGCGTACGCGGTCGGGGGGTAGCCCGGAGGCGGGGTGGCGGGCGCCGTGGGGTGGTGGGCGGGGGCCGGAGCGGCGTGCGCGGTGGGGGTGTAGCCGGTGGGCGGCGGGGTCGCCGGGGCCGTGGGCGTGTAGCCCGGAGGCGGCGGAGTCCGGTCGGCGGCGGGAGCGGGAGCCGCCGTACGTACGGTGATGTCGGCGGCCACCGTGCCCGGCAACCAGTCCTCGGGGCGCCGCAGCACCGTCTCGGCGTTCGCGGACTGGCACAGGCTGATGATCTCGGCGACCGAGGGCCTCGCGCCCGGGTCCTTGGCGAGCGCGCGGCCGACCAGCTCCCTCAACCGCTCGGGGACCTGGCTGAGATCGGGGTCCTGGTGGACGATCCGGTACAGGACGCCGTGCCCGGTCCCCTCGCCGAACGCCGGCACCCCCGTGGCCGCGTACGCCGCGACCTGGCCGAGCGCGAAGATGTCGGTGGCCGGGGTGATCCGGCCGCCCTCCGCCTGCTCCGGAGCCATGAACGTCGGGGTGCCGATGGTGACGCCGCTGCCCGTGAGAGAGGTCGCGTCGGCGGCGTAGGCGATGCCGAAGTCGATGACGCGGGGCCCGTCGGCTGCGAGCAGCACGTTGGACGGTTTGAGGTCGCGGTGCACGATGCCCGCGCCGTGGATGACGTGCAGGGCCTCGGCCATGCCGGCGACGAGCAGGAGGACCGTCTCCGCGGGCAACGCGCCATGGGCGACGACGGCGTCGGCCAGCGACGGCCCGGGCACGTACGCGGTCGCGAGCCAGGGCCGCGGGCCGTCGGTGTCGGCATCGATGACGGGTGCGGTGAACAGCCCCTGCACGCGCTGCGCCGACTTCACCTCCTGCGCGAACCGGCGCCGGAACTCGGGATCGTCACCGAACTCGGACCGGATCACCTTGATGGCGACGGGGCGCCCGCCGGGCGTGTACGACAGGTACACCTTGCCCATGCCGCCGGCGCCCAGTCTCGCGGCCAGCCGGTAGCCGGCGACGGTGGTCGGGTCGTCCCCGGCCAGCGGCTGGAAAATCTGGGAAGAACCGCCACGGCCGGGCTGCTGACCACTCATCAACTCATGTCTCCCACACAGAACCCCGTTGTCGACCGGCACCCTACCCAAACCGGGGCCGTCGCCGCCCCTCGTCCGAGGCACGAAGAGGTCTCACCCCGCGGTCTCCTCCCGGGAGGCGCGCAGCGCCGTGCGGACCGACCAGATCACCGACACCAGCGGCACGGCGACCACGGCACCCACGATGCCCGCCGCGATCGTCCCCGCGATCACCGAGATCGCGACCACCAGGGGGTGCAGCCGTACGGCCCAGCTCATGACGAGCGGATGCAGCAGATGTCCCTCGATCTGGCCGATGACCACGATCAGGGCGACCACGATCGCCGCCACCAGCGGACCCTGCGACGCGAGCGCGACGACGGCGGCCACCGCGAGTGCGATCGGTGAGCCGATCAGCGGGACGAAGGCGGCCAGGAACTCCAGCAGCGCCAGCGGGACCGCCAGCGGCACCCCGAGCAGCCACAGCGCGAGACCGACGAGGATCGCGTTCACCGCCGCCACCAGCACGATGCCGTGGGTGTAGCCCGTGAAGGTCCGCCAGGCCGCACGTCCGCCGAGCGCCACCCGGCCCCGCACGCTCGGCGGCAACTGTTCCTGGAGCCAGTCCCACTGCCGGTCGCCGGAGTGGATGAAGAACACCGAGCAGAACAGGGCCAGGGCCAGCGTGGTGAGCACCGCCACCAGACGGTGCGCCCCGCTCAGCGCCTCGCTGACCAGCGTGGACCGGTGGCTCGACAGGTACTGGCCGATCTTGCCCTGGACGTCGGACAGCGCGTCCGGGTTCACCCGGAACGGCGGCCGCTCCAGCCAGTCCTCGATCCGGTCGATGCCCTCCCGGAACTCGCGTACCAGCGTCGTCCGCTCACCGTCCACCGCCTCCCCGACCAGCGCCAGCACCCCGAGGAGGAGCGCGATGCTGCCGAGGAGGGTGAGGGCGACCGCCAGCGGCCGGGGCAGCCCCCGGGCGACCACATCGGCGACCGGGCGCAGCAGCGCGGTGACCACCAGGCCGAGGAACAGCGCCACCCCGATCTCGTGGAAGCGCCCGAGCAGCGCGAACACGCTGTACACCGCGGCTCCGACGACGAGCAGCCGCCATGCGTAGGCGGCGGCGGTACGGAGGAACGGGACCACCTGCGGAGGTCTGCCTGGCTGCATGGCCAACGACGTACCACCACGGACTCGGCGGACCACGCCCGCGTCCCCACATTCGCCCGAGATCGGTGTGCCGGGGGTCCGGACGGGCGAATACCCGGGGAACCACGGCCCCCGGCCGGTGTCGTCGCGGCGGCCTTCGCCCCGCGCCGGTGAGTATCGGGGGATGGGCATCGTCCTGCCGGTCCTGTTCGCGGTGTTCGCCGCGTTCAGCAATGCGCTCGCCACGGTGCTGCAACGCCGCGCCGCGCTCACCGTTCCCCAGTCCGACTCGTTCCGGCCCGGCCTGATCCTCGATCTGCTGCGGCGCCCGCTCTGGCTGGCGGGCATCCTCGCGGTGATCGCCGCCGGGGTCGGGCAGGCGGCGGCCCTGGCGACCGGTGCGCTGTCGCTCGTACAGCCGCTGTTCGTGCTCGAACTGCCGCTCGCGCTGCTGATCGCGTCGCTCATGACACGGGAGCGCTTGCCCGGGGGGCTGTGGTTGGCCGTGGCCGGGGTGGTGCTGGGGCTCGGGGTCGCGCTCGTGGCGGCTTCGCCGACCGGGAACCGTACGCATGTGGAGCTGGACCGATGGATCCCGGCGCTCGTGGTGAGCGCCGCCGCGGTGGTGGTGCTCGCGGCGGCCGGACTGCGGAAGCCACCCGGCCGCGCCCGCGCCGGATGCCTCGGCGGCGCCACGGCGATCTGTTACGCGCTCACCGCGTCCCTGATGAAGGCCTCCATGCACATCCTCGACGAGGGCGGCCTGAGCGCGTTCCTGACGTCCTGGCAGACGTACGCCTTCGGCGTGACCGGGATCGGGGCGCTTCTGCTGCTCGAACACGCCATGCAGGGCGGGCCGCTCGTCGCCTCGCAACCTGCGCTGACCCTGGGGGACGCCACGGTGAGCCTCATGCTGGGCGTCCTGCTGTACGAGGAGCACGTACGAGGCGGGTGGTGGCTCGTGCCGGAGGTGGTGGGCGTCGGCCTGATCGTCTTCGGCGTGTTCGCGCTGGCACGGGGCGGGGTGAGCACGGCGTGACGGCCCCTCACCGCCGCCTCGGCTACGGGGCGGCGGCAGCGGTCTTCGCCATCGGCATGGCCGGCACGACGCTGCCGACACCGCTGTACGGGCTGTACCGCGAAGAACTCGGCTTCTCCGAGCTGATGGTGACGGTGATCTTCGCCAGCTACGCCGTGGGCGTGATCGCCACCCTGCTGCTGGTCGGCAACTACTCGGACGAGGCGGGGCGCCGTCCCGTGCTCCTGATCGCGCTGGGCCTGGCCGCCGCGAGCGCGGTGTGCTTCCTCCTGGAGGGCGGTCTGCCGCTCCTCTTCGCAGGACGGCTGCTGTCGGGTTTCTCGGCCGGGCTACTGAGCGGGGCGGGCACGGTCACCGTCCTCGAGCTGGCGAGACCGGAGCGGAAGTCACGCGCGGGCTTCGCCGCGACCGCCGCGAACATGGGCGGCCTCGGCTGCGGACCCCTGCTGTCCGGACTGCTGGCCGAGTACGCCCCGATGCCGCTGTCCCTGCCGTTCCTGACCCACCTCGGGCTGGTGTGCGTGGCCTGCGTCATCGTCCTGCTCCTGCCGGAGACGGTCGCCCATGCCCGTTTCGGGAGCCGGCCCAGGCCCCAGGGCCTGTACGTACCGCCCGAGGTACGCGCCGTCTTCACCCCCTCGGCGCTCGCCGCCTTCGCCGGGTTCGCGCTCCTCGGCCTCTTCACGGCGGTCGCGCCGAGCTTCGTCGCCCAGACCCTCGACATCACCAACCTGGCCGTCTCGGGCCTCGTCGTCTTCTCGGTGTTCCTCGCCTCGACCGTGGGCCAGTCGCTGACGGGGAAGCTGCCGGTGAGCGCCGCGCTGCCGCTCGGCTGCCTGGTCCTGGTCCTCGGCCTCCTGCTCGTCGGCGCCTCCCTCTGGGTGGAGACCCTGCCCCTTCTGGTGGCCGGCGCGGTCTGCGGCGGGCTCGGCCAGGGGCTCTCCTTCCGTGCCGGGCTGACCGCCGTCGGCGCCGCGGCCCCGCCCGCGCACCGGGCGGCGACGGTCTCCTCGTTCTTCGTCGTCGCCTACACGGGCATCTCCCTGCCGGTCGTGGGCGTGGGCGCGTTGACGATGTGGGTGGGTCTGGACGCGGCCGGGCTGATCTTCACCGCCTGCGTCACGGTGCTCGCCGCGACCACCGGCCTCTACCTGGCCCGCCGCCCCGCCGGCCGGGAGCCCGTGGGCAGGTAGGCGCCGATCCAGATCCTGGTGACGGCGCTGATGTACCGCGCGCCGCAGCGGTCGGAGGGAACGACGAGCTGGGCGCCGGTCGCGTCGAGGTCGACGTCGTCCATGCGCGTCGCGGGGAGCATGGGCGTGTCGCCGAAGTCGGCGTCGATCTCCGCCCACGACAGCACGGCGTGGTGGCCGTCCCCGCCGCTCACCGCCAGCAGGAAGCGGGAGCGTTCCTTGCGCCGCGCGGGGTCGAAGCCGGGGAGGGTGCCACCGACCACCTCGCGCAACAGGGGGCCTTCGAAGGTGTGATGCTGCGGGCCTGCGGTGGCGCAGTCGAAGACGACGTCCGCACGGTGCTGCTGCCAGTCGCGGCGCAGGTCCGCCACGGTCAGCGTGGCGGGCCGGGCCACGTCCCCGTACACCTCGAAGGCTCCGGTGCGCGCGGTGCCCGGGCGGTGCGGCGTGCTGAGTCGGCTCATCGGGTCCCCCTCAAGGACGGAGTGTGCGGCGACTGCGCCCAGTGCTACCCGACCTCCGCCCCGGGGAATCGTGCTTGCGAGGCAAATGCGGCCTCCTCCTGTGCGATTGTGAGCTTGCCACGAGAGATCCGTACGCATCTTCCAGTTTCATGCACCAAGAGCGGGGGGCTCCGCGACGGGGCGGCGGGTGTGCCGGTCGAGGGCGAGCCATACGCGGTCGCGCGTCACCGGCAGCTCGGTGAAGCGGATGCCCGTGGCGTCGCGCAGGGCGTTCGCGAGGGCGGGGGCGACCGGGTTGAAGGGGCTCTCGCTCATCGACTTGGCGCCGAGCGGGCCGATCGCGTCCGTGGTCTCCGTGAAGTGGACCTCGGTGCGCGGGACATCTGCGTACTGCGGCAGCCGGTAGCGGCGGAAGGCGGCAGTCGTCACCTGGCCGCGCTCGTCCACCCGTACGTTCTCGAAGAGTGTCGCGCCGAGCGCCTGGGCGACTCCGCCCTCGACCTGGCCACGGCACTCCATCGGGTTCATCACCTTGCCCGCGTCGGCGGCGCGCACCTTCCGGGGGCACCGCGACGGGGTGCTGCGTGTCCGCTTCGGCGCCGACGCCCGCTCCGCGGTGTCCGTCGACGGGGACGAGGCGCGGTGATGGACCTGGGATCTGTCTGGGACGTTCACAGCGACACCCCTGCTGAGCGTCCGCCGCCGGCACGGCGACCTCGACCGGCACGGGCGACGGGCGAAGACGCTCCTCGCCGCGGCCCGGGAAGCGATGGCAGCCGGCCGCCACCCCGAGGCACTCGAACTCCTCGAACGGGCCCGGGCCGTGCCCGGCCACGAGCGCACCCCGGAGGTGATGGACGCGTGGCGAGCCCTGGGGGCGGCGACGGTCCGTGCGGGGCTGCGCTCCGTCACACCCGTACGCACTTTCCCCGGCGCCCTGTCCGGAGTGTCGGTGGCGATCTCCGCGGACGGACGGCGCGTCGCCGGCGGGGGAGAGGAGGTCCGTCTGTGGGACGCCACGAACGGGACGCGACTCAAGGAGTGGGAGGCCGCGTCGGGCGCGGCTGTCGCGCTCAGTGCCGACGGGCGGCGGGTGATGGCGAGCGGGGGCGGCAGGATCGTCATGTGGTCCGAGCCGCACGGCCATTGGCCGGTCCGCCTGGAGACCCGGAAGCCCGACGGCCGGTGGGGTCCGCCGGGCATCGGAGCGCGAGGGGACCGCGCCGCGGTGTCCTTCGGCGCCGACGGGATGCTCGCCCTGGGCATCTGCGGCGACAACAGCCTGCGGATATGGGACCTGACCAGCGGGCACTGCGTGCGGACCCTGACGGGGCACGGGACCTGGTGCAACGAGGTGTGGCTGAGCCCCGACGCACGGCGCGCGGTCTGGGGCGGAGCCGACGGGGAGGTGCGGGTGTGGGACGTCGACGCCGGTACGTCTCTCAGCATCCCGCACGAGGGAGCGTGGATCGACTCGGTCTGCCTCGGTGCGGACGGCCGCCACGTGCTGTGCGCCGGGGACCACCGGGGCCGCACGCTCTGGCTGTTGGACGCCGCCACCGGCGCGTTCGTCCGGTCCTTCGACGACGTGGACGACATCTCGCCGAACGGCACCTCGGCCGACGAGGACAGGTCCGGTCAGGTCCTGATGGCCCGGCTGACCTCCGACGGCCGGTTCGCGGTCTCCGCCGAACAGGACGGAGCGGTTCGCTTCTGGGAGACGGCCACAGGTCGCCTCCTTCGGACCCTCGACGCCCATGCGGACGAGGTCCAGGGCATCGCGCTGACCCCGGGCGACCGCTGTCTGCTGTCCGGGAGCACGGACGGGACCCTGCGCCTGTGGGAACTCGACTGGGATCTCGCGAGCGGCACCGGGGCCGGCGGGTGACTCAGCGCAGTTGGCGGCGGACCAGTTCGTGGAACAGACCGCCCGTGTCGGCGAGCAGCTCGGCGGGCGGGCCCTGCTGGACGATCCGGCCGTCCGCCATGGCGATCACACGGTCGGCGTCCATGATCGTGGACAGGCGGTGGGCGATCACGACGCGGGTCGCGTTCAGGGCGCGGGTGGATTCGATCACCACGCGCTGGGCCTCGTTGTCCAGCGCGCTGGTGGCCTCGTCGAAGAAGAGGACGCGGGGCCTGCGGATCAGGGCCTGGGCGATCATCAGCCGCTGACGCTGACCGCCCGAGATGGTGCCACCGCCGTCCGACAGCATGGTGTGCAACCCCATCGGCATCGCCTTGATGTCCTCGGCCAGGCCTGCCATCGCGGCGGCCGCCCACACGTCCTCGAGCGGAAACGTCTCGGTGCCGCAGATGCAGTCCAGGATGGAGCCCGAGAACGGCTGGGCGTTCTGCAGGACGACACCGCACTGGCGCCGCACGGCCGCCTGGTCGAGCGCCGCCAGGTCCTGACCGTCGTACCGCACGCTGCCGGACACCGGCTTGTCGAAACCGATGAGCAGTCTCAGGAGCGTCGACTTGCCGCAGCCGCTGGCACCCACGATCGCGACGAACTCGCCCTGCCGAACCTGGAAACTGACGTCGTCGAGGACCAGCGGACCGTCGTCGCTGTACCGGTAGGAGAGGTTCTGGGCCTCGACGGCGCCGCTCAGCTCGCCCGGAGGGGTGCTGGATCCGCGTACCTCGGGGGTCTCCCGGAAGACCGGCTTGACCTGCTCGAACATCGGCTGCACGGCGGCGGCCGACAGGAGCGCACCGGTCAGCTGTGTGACCGAGGACAGCATCATCGTCACCGCGGTGCTGAAGGTGAGGAACTCACTCGCGGACATGGAGCCCCGGGCAGGTCCTGCCAGCAGCATGAACATCACGAGGGTGCACAGCGGCAGACAGACCGCGTTGAGCACGGTGACGACGTTCTTGAGCCGGCCGACCCTCTGTTGCAGCTCACGGGTGCGGGCGAACTCGCCGGCCCACGCGGCGTAGGCGAAGCTCTCGGCCGCGGCGACGCGCAGCTTGGGCAGGCCCCGCAGGGTCTGGAACGCCTGGTTGTTGAGCTTGTTGCCGAGTTTGATCAGCTGTCGCTGGTAGCGCAGCTGCCACAGCCCGAGCCCCAGGAAGACCGCCGCGATGACGAGCAGCATGGCGAGTGCGACCAGCGCGAGCGGCACGCTGTAGACGAGCAGCAGGACCAGGTTCATCGTGCCGACGGTGCCCGCCTGGACGACGACCGGGCCGATGCCGGACAGTACCCGGCGGATGGCGCTGATGCCCATGGCCGCACTGGCCAGTTCACCGGTGGAGCGGCCCGCGAAGAACCTCGTCGGCAGCCGGAGCAACCGGTCCCACACCGCGGGCTGCAACGTGGCCTCGATCCGGCCCTCCATGCGCAGGATGGAGATGTTCTGCAACAGCATGAAGGCGGCGGACACCACGCTGGTCGCGACGATCGCGACCGCGGTCTGCACGATGAGGCCGTTCTCGGCGTTGGGTACGTACTCGCCGAGCACCTTGCCGGTGGCGATGGGCACCAGCGAACCCAGGCCGACCGCGACCAGCCCGCCCAGCAGCAGACTCCGCAGCTCCGCGCGGGTGCCCCGCACACTGAACCGCAGAAGCGCCGCCAGGCCCAGCGGCCGGTCGGGCAGCGGCCGGTAGAGCATCACGGCGCGCGGTTCGAAGGACGCCTCGTTGGCCCTGCCGATGCGCTCCCGCTCGCCCGTGGCGGGGTCTACGGCCTCGTACCGGCCGCGCCGCCAGAGCAGGGCGACCGGGGCCGCGTCCTCCTCGCGGTGGCCGACGAGGGGCCCGCCGTACTCCCGCCACCACGTGCCGCCGAGCTTGACGACACGGGTGCGGATCCGCGAGGCGAGCGCGATGCGCTCGACCGGGTCGAGACGGGCGGACGCGGTGCCCGCCTCGGTCGGTTCGGAGAGCGTGATGCGGGCCTCGTCGGCGACCAGACGGCACACGGCGTACGTCGCGTCGTCGCTCGCGCGACGCCTTGGACCGCCGCCGGAGGAGCGGGAGCGGCCGATGGAGTCGAGCAGTGCCTGGTCCGCCTGCGTACGGGCGGCCTCGCCGGCCTCGATCCCGGCCGCCGTCCGGTCCTCGTGGGCGCGCTCGAGCTGCTCGATCCAGGCGTCCAGTGCGTACAGCAGCCGGTACTGCTGGTCGACCATGCCGTGCCACATCGTCTGGTCGACGAGCAGGGTGCCGACGGTGTCGTCCTCGTACCCGCCGTACCCCTCGTACGCCGCGCCGTACTGCACGCTGCCGGGGGTGATCTGCATCCAGAGGATGTCGTCGTCGGCCCCGCCCCCGCCGGTGGTGGCGCGGCCGTCAAGCGGTGCCTGGTACAGCACGCGCAGACCGCGGCCGATGCCGAGCGCGAAGGCGTTCTCCAAGGGGCTCAGCTGGGGCGGGACGGCGCCGTACTGCCCCTGCTCGCCGTACCACTGGCTCGCCGCCCACTGGTTCGTGTCCCACTGGTCGCCGTACTCCTGCCGGTACAGCTCGCGCAGCTCGACGCGGCGCAGCAGACAGCCCTGCAGCGGGCGGCCGATGAGGGTGTGCTCGGGGCCCTCGACCGGGCCGAGCAGCAGCGTGCCCGCCTCCAGCCGGCCGAGGAAGTGCCAGGGGCCGAGCTGTGCGCTGTCGACGGCGAACAGGTCCAGGGCGCCGTCGACGACGAGCCACAGCACGTGCGGGCCTTCGAGCGAGATGCTGCGTACGCCGGTGCAGTCGACCGCCGAGCCCAGTCCGCCGAGCGCCGCGACGACCGGGTCGTGGGCGCCTGCGCAGTGCTGTCCGCCGGTGACGACCGTCGCGCCGTGGCCGGCGGCCGTCGTGTCCTGCCCGGGGACCGCCGGGTGGTGGCCCTGGACCGTGGGGTGGTGAGGGAACGTCACCTCAGTGCTCCTTGACCAGTTCGGCGTACGGCCCCTGCGCCGCGACCAGGTACTCGTGTCGCCCGCGCTCCACGACCGTGCCCCGGTCGAGCACGACGATCTCGTCGCTGTCGCGGACCGTGCTCAGCCGGTGGGCGATGACCACGCAGGCGCAGCCACGGCGCCGCAGGTTGTCGATGATGATCTGTTCCGTCGCCGCGTCCAGGGCGCTGGTCACCTCGTCGAGGACCATGACACTGGGCCGGCGCACCAGAGCCCTGGCGATCTCCAGGCGCTGGCGCTGGCCGCCGGAGAAGTTGCGGCCGTCCTGCTCCACGCGGCTGTGGATGCCGCCGGGGCGCCGGGCGACCACGTCGTACACGGCGGCGTCCTCCAGGGCGGCGACCACGGCCTCGTCCGGAATCGAGGGGTCCCACAGCGCGACGTTGTCGCGGACCGTGCCCTCGAACAGGAAGACGTCCTGGTCGACGAAGGAGACGGAGGCGGCCAGCGCGCTGCGCGGGATGTCCTCGAGTCGCATTCCGTCGATGCGGATGGCGCCCTCCCAAGGGGCGTACAGGCCGGATATCAGCCGGGAGACGGTGGACTTCCCGCTGCCGGAGCCGCCGACCAGCGCGACCTGCTGCCCGGGGCCGACCGAGAGCGAGAAGTTCGTCAACAGCGGGGCGTCCAGGGGGCTGTAGCCGAAGGTGATGTCGTCCAGCTCCACATGGCCCTTGAGACGGCGGGTGCGGGCGGCGGGCTCGCGCCGGGTGTAGAGCGGGTCGACGGGGAAGTTCTCCACGTCCTTGAGACGGGCGACGTCGGCGGCGAAGTCCTGGATCCGCCCCGCCACTCCGTTGAGACGGGTGATCGGCGCGGTGAAGCTGGTCACCAGCGCCTGGAAGGCCACGAGCAGACCGACGGTGAGATGTCCCTCCACCGCGCGCAGACCGCCGATCATCAGGATCAGCGCGCTGTTGAGCGCGGCCAGGGTGGGCGCGACGACCGCCAGCCACGCGCTGGGCACACCCAGCCGCTGCTGGACGTCGAGGGTGGTCGCGTGCTGCCCGGCCCAGCGCCGGAAGAAGCCGTTCTCGCCGCCGGTGGCCTTCATCGTCTCGATGAGCTGAAGACCGCTGTACGAGGTGTTGGTGAGCCGGGCGCTCTCGGCGCGCAGCTTCTGGGTGTTGGTGGCCCGCAGATGGATCACGATCCGCATGGCCACCACGTTGAGCAGCGCGATCAGCACGCCGACGACCGTGAGCTGCGGGTCGTACGTCCACAGCAGCACCGCGTAGAGCAGGACGACCACGGCGTCCACGCCCGCTGCGGCCAGGTCGCGGGCGAGGGTCTCGGCGACCGCGTCGTTGGACTGAAGGCGCTGGACCAGGTCGGCCGGGTTGCGCTGGGCGTAGAAGGTGATGGGAAGTCTGAGCAGGTGCCGCAGGAAGCGGGCGCTGCCCAGGGTGGAGGAGATGATCCGCCCGCGCAGCAGATTGGCCTGCTGCACCGCGGTGAGCGTCGCGGTGAGAACGAGGGTGGTCGCCATCGCCGCGAAGAGGACGCCCAGCAGGGAGGTCTGGCTCCCGATGAGGAACATGTCGATGTACGTACGGCTCAGCGCGGGCACCCACGCGCCGACGGCCACCAGCAGGAGGCTGGAGATCACGGCGGCCGCCATCGTGCCCGACGTGCCGCGCAGGCGGGCCGGCATGGCGCTCATGACACCCGGCTTGCGCCCGCCGCGGCGGAAACCCGCACCGGGCTCGAAGGTGAGCACGATGCCGGTGAAACTGGTGTCGAACTCCTCCATGGGCACGAACCGGCGGCCCTTGCCCGGGTCGTTGACGTACACGCCCCTGCGGCCGAAGCGCCGGCCCATGCCGTCGTAGACGACGTAGTGGTTGAACTCCCAGAACAGGATGGCCGGGGCGCTGACCTCGGCCAGGGCGGCCAGGTCCATCTGCATGCCCTTGGCCTGGAGCCCGTAACTGCGCGCTGCCTTGAGGAGGTTGCTCGCCCGTGACCCGTCGCGGGAGACGCCGCAGGCGATCCGCAGCTCCTCCAGGGGGACGAAGCGGTCGTAGTGGCCGAGCACCATGGCCAGGGCGGCGGCGCCGCACTCCACCGCCTCCATCTGCAGCACGGTGGGGGTGCGGACGGTCCTGGGCTTCCTGCCCTTGGGAGCGGGGCGGTGACGGCGCCCGGCGGGCGGGAGCCGGCGGGCCGACGAGCGCGAGCGGGCGCGGGTCCCGGCGGACTCCTGGGCCTCCCTGCGCGCGCTCACGGCAGCAGCCAGTCGACGGGGCGCTGCGCGCTGAGGTGGACGGCGCCGGTGACCGGCGTACCGGAGTCGACGGCGTTCGGGGGCCCGTCCGTGGAGGACCAGGTGTAGCCGGACTTGGTGGCGGAGGAGCGCTCCAGGGTCACAAGCACCGCGACCGGGTTGCCCTGCCGGGAGAACTGGGCGGCGAGTCCGCTGTCGCCGAGGAAGTTGCCGATCTGCGCCTGCGTCTGGGGCGCGCGGCCCACCGCCTTCACACGGCCGCGCAGTACTCCGAAGCGGTCCCGGGGCACGGACTGGACGCTCAGGTCGACCGGGGCGCCCACCCGGATCGTCGACGCACTGTCGCCGGGCAGGTAGAGCATGGCCACCAGCGGATCGTCGGGATGCGTCACGCGCTCCACCGTCGCCACGTCGGCACCGGTCGTGACGACCGAACCCATCCTGGCGAACAGCGTGGTCACGCGACCGTCGGCGACCGCGCGCACGGGCCGGTCGCCCTGGTCCGTACGGACGGTGAGGAGGGGCGTTCCGGCTGAGACCGAACGGCCTTCCTCGACGAGGACGTCGGTCACCTGTCCGGCGACCGGACTCTGCAGCAGATAACTGCCCTCGGCACGGGTGAGGATGCCGGGCGCGCTCAGCTTGGACGACACCGTGCCGGTGAGCGCCCAGACACTCGCGGCGGCCATGACGACGACCGTGACGGCCAGTACGAGGCGGCCCTGCGGGCGCGCGAAGCGTACGGGCACATCGAGTTCTTCGGGCGATTGCAGCTTGGAAAGTGCCTTTTGGCGGAACTGCACGGACTATTCCTTCAACTGCATTCGTTTCGGTTCGGCACGGGAGAGGCCATGAACCCCGGAACCGGGACGGTTCCGGGGTTCATGGGTATTCCACTCAGAGACCGGCGAGACCGGTGACGGCGGAGGCGTTGACCGAAACGCCGGTGACGCCGGTGGCCAGGCCGGGGACGCCGGCGACGAGGCCCTCGACACCCTGAACGGTCTGGAGGGAGCCGACGGCGCCCAGGATGTTGGTGACGTCGCTGGTGGCAGCGCCGGCGAGGCCGCCGGAGACGCTGACGAGACCGCCGGAAACGGCGTCCAGCTCGGTGTCGGCGATCTCGCGGGTCTCCAGGTCGTTACGCATGTTGCGCACCCTTCATTTGTTGGGGGGATTCCATTCCTGCGGCGATTCAGCAGGCCGAACTCGGCCTTACTTCTCACGACTGCCGCAGCGCGGTGATCCAAGCACGCGAACGGGCTACCCGGCCAATTCTGTTGACGCTCCCACGTGTGTGGTTGTGTACCTCGGACAGCAGCCGTGCAGCTAATTTCACCGAACGGTGACACCTTCTCCGCAGGATCGAGTAACAGATCCGGGCGACCCTTCGCACTCGGGGCACCAAACGGACAGAGCCACAACAGACGGACGGGATCCGCCCGGCGGATCGAGGAGCATTGAAGGGGGCACGTCCTGGTCACGCGCACGATGTGCAGATATTCGGCAGGTGCCATGACCCGATGGAGAGGGTGCGCCCACCCGGCCGCGCGCCCCTACCCGATGTCGACGACGCGTGCCCAGTCGGGCGGCGAACGCGGGACGTAGTCGGGATCGTCCTCGTCCCACGAACCGGTCTCGTACCGCCTCGGGAACAGCCCCACCACCGTCCGGCACGGAGGTCGGCTGTCCGGCCAGGGCGTCTGACCGTCGGTCAGGACCACGACGACATCCGGCCGGGGCCGTGCTCCGAGCGCCTTGGCGAAGCCGGTGCGCAGATCCGTACCCCCGCCGCCCAGCAGTGGGATCCCCTCGGCGCGGCACAGCGGGTGCGCGATCCGGGCGGCGGCGTCGCACGGCACCACGGTGACCAGATCCCGACGACCGCCCACGGCACGGGAGATCGCGGCGACCTCGAGGAGCGCGCTGCCCAGTTCGGCGTCACTGACCGAGCCGGACGTGTCGATGACCACGGAGACCCGGGGCGGCTTGCGCCGCAGGCTCGGCAGCACGACGCCCGGCACCCCGGCCGACCGCCGGGCGGGCCGGCCGTAGGTGTAGTCGTCGCCCGCGCCGGCCCCGGACGCCGCCGAGCGGACCGCCGCCCCCAGCAACGCCCGCCACGGCTGCGGAGGATGGAACGCCTCCTCTGCCCACCGCTGCCACGCCTTCGAGGCCCTGCCCGGACGGCCGACGATGCCCTGCGCCACCCGGAACCGCACCGCGTCCCGTTCCTGCTCGCTGAGGCCGTGCGCGCCGTCCGGTCCGAGGTCCCACTCCCTCTCCAGCCCGTCGGCGCCACTGCCGCAGTCCAGCCAGGCGTGTTCCTGGGTGAGCGGCCCGAGGCTGAACTGCCGCAGATAGTCCTCCATGAGCTCCCCCGCCGAGAGCCCCAGGGCCTCCGGATCGACAGCGCCCTCAGGGCGGACGAGACCGTCGCCGAACACGTCGTCGTTGATCTCGCAGTCCGCGGCGATGTTCATCCGCAGGCGTTCCCCCGGACCCGTCAGCCCCCGCTCCCGCGCTACCCGGTCACCGCGCCCGTGATGGTCGCGCAGCAGGTGCGACACCTCGTGCACCCAGACCCCGGCCAGTTCCTCCACCGGGGTCCGGTCGACGAACGTCGGTGAGACGTAGCACCGCCAGTGCCGGTCCACGGCCATCGTCGGTACCCGCGTCGACTCCACGGTGTGCAGGGCGAACAGCGCCGTCGCCAGATAGGGCCGGACCCGCGCGGCCTGGAGCCGGGCGGCGAACAGCTTGTCGCGATCCAGGGCCTTCGGCGCCGTCCCCGGTGTGCCCGCGCTCACCGGCCGGCCTGCGTGGCGAACGCGGCCCGGGCCGCCGCCCGGTCGGCCCGCCGGGACAGGGACACCGCTCCGGCCAGCCGCTCGATCGCCGCAGGTACGTCCCACTCCTCCCGGCGCAGCGAGGCGAGGGTGGTCGCGGGTACGACCACCAGGTCGGGGGCGCCGGTCTCCATCGCCCGCACCAGGAGCGCCCACGCGGCGTCCCAGCGGGACTTGTCCGGGCGTGTGCGGACCGCCGCCACCACGCCGTCGAGCACGGCCTGGCGGAGATCCCCGCGCTCGGGCAGGTCGGCACCGGCGGGGTCGGCGAGCAGTGTCTCGGGGTCCGGGAGGTCCATCCGGTCCAGGCTCGCCAGCAGTTCGAGCCCCGGACCGTCGCCGACGGTTCCCCTGACCAGCATGGACAGCACGTCATGGGAGGAGCCGGCGGCGGTCGCGAAGGCGATCAGGTGCAGGGTCATCTCCCAGCTGCGGGGCGACGGCCACGGACCGCCCCGGCGCGCTTCGTTGCCGGGCAGCTGGTGCACGAGTTTCGGGCGCGCGGCGAGCAGCCCGCACACCGCGCGGCGGGCGTGGGCCACGGCCTCCGGCACCCTCCCCGGGTCGAGCAGGGGCAGCGTCGCCCGCGGCCACGTCCCCCCGAGACCGCGGACGACGACCTCGTGGTCGTGGATCCACTGAAGATGGACGAACCGGTTGGCCAAGGGCGGGCTCAGCTCCCAGCCGTCGGCCGCCGAGGACCGGGGATTGGCGGCGGCCACGATGCGTACCCCGGGCGGCAGTTGAAGGGCGCCGATCCGCCGTTCGAGGACGAGACGGAGCAGGGCGGCCTGAACGGCGGGCGGGGCGGTGGACAGTTCGTCCAGGAACAGCAGCCCCCGGCCGGCGCGTACGAGTCGTACGGCCCAGTCCGGCGGGGCCATCGGGACACCGTGTTCGGCCGGGTCGTCGCCGATGATCGGCAGTCCCGAGAAGTCGGAGGGCTCGTGCACGCTGGCGATGACGGTGGTCAGGGGCAGGTCCAGGGTCTCGGCGAGCTGGGTGAGGGCCGCGGTCTTGCCGATCCCCGGCTCACCCCACAGCAGTACGGGCAGGTCGGCGGCCACGGCCAGCGTCAGGGCCTCCAGCTGTGGGTCGGGCCGAGGTTCGGTGGTGGTGTCGCGCAGCAGGGCCAGCAGGTCGCCGGCGACGTCGAGTTGGGACGGGGCGTATGAGGGCATGGGTGATCACCTGAGGGTCTCGGGGTGTGAACAACGGAGTGCGTAGGGAGTGCGCGGGAGGGAGGCCCCGGGAACGGAGGGCCTGGAGTCAGCGGCGGACGGTGTGCCGTGGGTGGGAGCGTCGGTCGCGGGGACGGCGGGGCCCGGGGTGCGTACGGCCGGGTGCGGGCCCGGTCAGGCCCGCCCGGAACAGGCCGTAGGTGATGCGCCGTTGGGCCGCCGCCTCCAGTTCGTCCCGGAGCGCGCCGCCGCGCAGCAGAGCGTCGGGGCCCAGCAGGCCCTCGACGACGGCCAGCGCACCGGCGATGTCGCCGTGCCGCAGACGTTCACGGACGCCGTCGAGGCAGTCCGGACGGCGGTGCGCCCGGTCGATGGCCCGCAGACAGGGGAGTGGCGTGCCGGTCAGCGCGGCCAGCAGCTCCTCCCGGCGGATCTCCGCCGGATCGTGGTCCAGCGGGGACAGCACCCCGTCGACCAGGGCGATCCGGTGCCGAGCTCCCCGGCACTCCACGACGTGCGGCTGCCCCGTTCGGTCCGGCAGCGGTCGCGAACGCCCCGACGGCGCGCCGGGGACGAGTGCGGAGGCGACCAGCGGGTGCAGCCGGTCGACCTCGATCAGCCCGGCACGGATCAGTTCCAGGTCGGGCAGCACCCAGGTCGCCGCGTCGGGCAGGACCGGCAGCTCGGAGACGCGACCGTGGCCCGGCGCCGCCGTGATGCGCACCGAGGGCGGCCCGAGGCCGTCCCGGTCGGCGACCAGGTCCAGGAGCAGCCGCCGCCGGGCCCCGAGGCGCACGCTGACGGTGCCCTCGGGCCGCCCCTCGGCGTGGAGTAGTAGCTCAGCCTCGGCCGCCCACCGGTCGACGGCGCAGAGGTGCGCCTCCGGTACCGATTCCCGTACATCCGGGAGCCGTTCATCCGAGCTCATGGAGTCCGGCGGCCGGTCGGCACCGGACCGGGTCCGCAGCTCGTCGGACCTGCGCGCGTCCCACAGGTGGCGGTGCAGGTCGAGACGGAACCGCCGGCTCGGGCGCGCGTGCGGATGACGGTGAGCGCTCGCCTCGGCGTGGGATCCGTCCCACAGTGCGAGGCTGACGCGCTGACCGCCGTCCGCCCATGCCGGTGGAGTCCGGACCACGAGGTGTAGCGGGACCGCGCCGCCGTCCCCACCGGCGGCTTCGTACCGGGCCAGGGAGATCGTCAGACCGGGGCGCAGCAACCCGTCGGGAGCGACCCTCGGGAGATGCCAGCGCAGCAGGTCGGGAGCGAGATGGCGGAGATCGGCCCGTACGTGGGCGGCCAGTTCCCGGCCATGGGCGCGTGACACGGACTTCAGGTCGAGGTCGACGTCCACGCGCGCGGCGGCACAGGCTCCTGCCCAGTCCCCGGCACAACGGCGGGCGGTCGCAGTCTCGATCATGGACGGCGGCACGGCGAACTCTCGCACGCGCTGCCACAAGGAAAGGGGGGAATCACCGTACGCGGTATGAGTGAGCATCAGCACTCACCTTGCGCGGACGGGTCCCCCAATCTCTGAAGAGAGTGAGTAGTCATCGCCGAGAGCATAGAGCCCCGCCCTCGCGAACTGCCAGATGTTTCCGCTCGCCGGGCCGTAGGGTGGGGCGAATGACGCCGCACGATGACGCCGATCCGTACCTGTGGCTGGAAGAGGTCGAAGGCGAGGCCGCGCTCGAATGGGTGGCCGCGCGGAACGCCGAGACCGAGGCCGAACTGGTCGCCGACGCGGGCTTCGCCGCCCTGAAGGAGCGTCTGCGCGAGGTGCTGGACGCCTCGGACCGGATCCCCTACACCACCCGTCGCGGAGCGTTCCTCTACAACTTCTGGCGGGATGCCGCGCACGTGCGCGGCATCTGGCGGCGCACGACGCTGGAGCAGTACCGCAAGGACGCTCCCGAGTGGGAGGTCCTCCTCGACGTCGACGCGCTCGCCGCCGCGGAGGGCGAGAAGTGGCTGTGGGCAGGCGCGCGGGTGCGCCACCCCGACCACGACCGGGCACTGGTATGTCTGTCGCGCGACGGCGGTGACGCCGTCGTGGTCCGCGAGTTCGACCTCGCCTCCCGGGCCTTCGTCGAGGGCGGTTTCCGCGTGGCGGAGGCGAAGACCCGGATCGGGTGGATCGACGCCGACACCGTCTTCGTCGGCACGGACCTCGGGCCTGGCTCACTGACCGACGCCGGCTATCCGCGCACGGTGCGCCGGTGGCGGCGCGGCACGCCCCTGGAGGAGGCCGAGCCGGTCTTCGAGGCAGAGCCGGGAGATGTGTCCGCCTCGGGATGGCGCGACACCACACCTGGTTTCGAGCGGGACTTCGTCGCCCGGTCCCTGGACTTCTTCCGTGCCGAGACGTACCTCCTGACCCCGGACTCCACCCTCGTACGGATCGACGTCCCCGACGACGCCGACGCCTACGTCCACCGCCGGCATCTGATCGTCACCCTGAGGTCCGACTGGCTCGGACAGCCGTCGGGCTCCCTGCTGGCGTTCGACTTCGACGCCTTCCTGGCGGGCGACCGCACCGCGACGGTGCTGTTCACCCCGGACGAGCGGACCGCGCTGGCCGGGCACTCGTGGACCCGTCACCATCTGATCCTGGAGACGATGCGCGACGTCAGCACCCGGATCGAGGTCCTCACCCCCGCCTCCGGCGGTGCGTGGGAGCGCACGCCGCTCGCCGACGTTCCGGCCCTGTCCGCGGTCGGCGTGGTCGACACGGACTCCGACGTCTCCGACGAGTACTTCCTGGACGTGTCGGGGTTCCTGCAACCCTCCACCCTGCACCGCGGACGGATCGGCGCCGAGACGGAGATCCTCAAGCAGGCACCCGCCCGATTCGACACCACCGGTCTGGCGGTGGAGCAGTTCTTCGCGACCTCCCCGGACGGCACACGCGTGCCCTACTTCGTCATGGGCCCCGACCGCGCCTCCACCGGGCCCGGTCCCACCCTGCTCTACGGCTACGGGGGCTTCGAGGTCTCCCTCACCCCCTCCTACGACGCGGTGACGGGCCGGGCGTGGCTGGAGCGCGGCGGCACGTACGTGATCGCGAACATCCGGGGCGGCGGCGAGTACGGACCGGAGTGGCACCAGGCCGCGCTCGGCGCACACCGGCCGCGTGCCTTCGAGGACTTCGCGGCCGTCGCCGCGGACCTCGTCGCACGGGGCATCACCACCCCCGCCATGCTCGGCGCGGCCGGGGCCAGCAACGGCGGACTGCTCATGGGCGCGATGCTCACCCGCCACCCGGATCTCTTCGGCGCCGTCGTCGCCCAGGTGCCGCTGCTCGACATGTGCCGCTTCCACAAGCTCCTCGCCGGAGCCTCCTGGATCGCCGAGTACGGCGATCCGGACGACGAAGCCGACCGCCCCCACCTCCGTGAGCTCTCGCCGTACCACCGGCTCGCCGCGGACCGCGTCTATCCGCCGGTCCTCCTGATGACCTCCACCCGTGACGACCGCGTCCACCCCGGCCATGCCCGCAAGACGGCCGCGCGGCTGCGGGAGCTCGGCCACCGGGTCCTGCTCCACGAGAACGTGGGCGGTGGCCATGCGGGCGCGGGTGACAACGAACAGACCGCCCACAACGAGGCACTGCTGCACACCTTCCTGTGGCGGCACCTCACATGCGGGGAAAGTGAAGAACCCGCGTGCACCCTGTGAGGGGTTCAGGACCCCTCGCACGTTTTCCGTCAGCGAATTCCTCATAATCGCGTGGCGTACGGCTTGTCGTATCACTCGAACTCGTCGGTAACTCGTGACAAAGCCCGAGTTCGTGGCCCTGGGTACCCCGCTGACCTGCTGAAACCCTGCGCAGTGGAGGTGGCCGAAGATCCCGTTCATGGATTCATGGGGTCGGGGTATGGTCGAGCCCGTTCGAACACCAGGGCTCCCTTGCCATGCCAAGGGCGGTGTATACCACCGGATTTGAAGAGATGGGGGGTGAATGGCCGGGAATTCCGATAGGGAGAGGTAAATCGGGGCAGACTCGGACCCCGCGTACGAAGACCGACCGAAAGATGTTCGAGGCGAGGCAGACCGATGGATGACAGCACCGGCGGCAACAGTCGGAACGCGGGCTGGTTCGGTCGAAGCCCGCGGCACCACCAGGACGGACCCGGGGGCGGGGACAGGGACGCCGAGGACCGCATACCGAGCCGTCCCGTCACACCGATACGTCCGGTGGGCAGCGGTGCGGACCGGACCCGCACGGCACCTCCGTCATCGGCCCCAACCCCAGCCTCGGCACCCGCACAGGCATCAAGACCGGCCCCGGCACCCGAGCCGGCCCCGACACCCGAGCCGGCCCCGGCACCCGCGCAGGCATCAAGACCGGCCCCGGCGCCCGAGCCGGTCCCGGCCCCGGCGCCCGAGGACACATCCGACGCCGCTCTCCTGCGCCGCACCATGGGCGAGATCGAGCCGATCGCCGACAAGGTCACCTCGCACTTCTACGCCCTGCTCTTCCTGAAGCACCCCGACCTGCGAGCCCTCTTCCCCGCGGCGATGGACACCCAGCGCGACCGCCTCTTCAGGGCGCTGCTCACCGCCGCGACCCACGCGGACGACACCCCCACCCTGACCACGTACCTGTCCCACCTCGGCCGCGGCCACCGGAAGTACGGCACCCTTCCCGAGCACTACCCGGCCGTCGGCGAGTGCCTCATCGGAGCCCTCTCCCGCTACGCCCCGCAGAGCTGGGATCCGCGGACCGAGGCCGCCTGGGTGGGGGCCTACACCGCGATCTCCCAGATCATGATCGACGCGGCGGCGGAGGACGAGCTGCGCGCGCCCGCGTGGTGGCAGGCGGAGGTGGTGGCCCATGAGATGCGTACACCGGACATCGCGGTCGTGACGGTCCGTCCCGACCAGCCGTATCCCTTCCTCGCCGGCCAGTACGCCTCCCTGGAGACCCCCTGGTGGCCGCGTGTCTGGCGGCACTACTCCTTCGCCTCCGCACCCCGCTCCGACGGGCTGCTCTCCTTCCACGTCAAGGCCGTTCCGGCGGGCTGGGTCTCCAACGCCCTCGTGCACCGCGCCCGTCCGGGACACGTGATCCGCCTCGGTTCCCCCGCCGGATCCATGACCGTGGACCACAGCACCGACAACGGGCTGCTGTGCCTCGGCGGCGGCACCGGCATCGCGCCCATCAAGGCCCTGGTCGAGGACGTGGCCCAGCACGGCCGCCGCCGTTCCGTCCAGGTGTTCTACGGCGCCCGCCGCGACCACGACCTGTACGACATCGAGACCATGCTCCGCATGCAGCAGTCGCACCCCTGGCTCTCGGTCCGTCCGGTGGTCGACGACGGCCCCGGCGGCACCCTGAGCGGCCGCCTCCCCGAGGCCGTGTGCGAGTACGGCCCCTGGCACACCTACGACGCGTACCTGTCCGGCCCGCCCGGCATGATCCGCCGCGGCGTCGACACCCTGGTGGGCATCGGCATCCCCTCCCACCGCATACGGCACGACTCCATCGAGGAACTGGTCGGGGCAAGGAATTGAGCACATTCGAACAGACCGGGCAGCACCGGCAGGCGACGCCGCCGCTGCGCACCACTCGCCCGGGGAGCGACGGCGAACACCTGGTCCAGCAGCGCATGGGCACCACCGAGCGCGCCGACAAGTTCTACGCCGAGCAGGTTCTCGACCGGCTCAACACCCGGATGCGGGAGTTCGCGGCGCGACAGGAGATGTTCTTCCTCGCGACCGCCGACAGACACGGCGAGTGCGACAACACCTTCCGCGCCGGCCCGCCCGGCTTCCTCCACGTCCTGGACGACCGGACCCTCGCCTACCCCGAGTACCGGGGCAACGGAGTCCAGGCCAGCCTCGGCAACATCGAGGAGAACCCGCACGTCGGCCTCCTGATGATGGACTTCCTCCAGGACCGCATCGGACTCCATGTCAACGGCAGGGCGCGGATCGTGGCCGACGACGAGATGCGCCGCGCCCACCTCGGGCTCGCCGTCGACCCCGTACCCGGCCGCCGCGCCCAGGTGTGGGTGGAGGTCGCCGTCGAGGAGGCGTACATCCACTGTTCCAAGCACATCCCGCATCTGCAGAAGATGCCCCTGCACGGCTCCGGCCGCGCGTGGGGGACGGACGACTTCAGGCGCAAGGGCGGCGACTTCTTCGGAGCCGGCGCCGAAGCCCCGGAGCGCGGCCCGTTCCTGCCCCCGCCCCGCGCGGACGCGGCGACCTGGCGGGCGGAGGCCGAGAGGGCTCTGGAGCGGGCCGAGCAGCGCTCGGCCGAGGCGGAGGAGCAGGCGTTCAGCGGCTGGTTCAACAGAGACGTGACAGCCTGATCCGGTGTGACACGGATCCACCCGCGTCACACCGGAGAGTGCACCGGATTCGACACGGATCGCCCCGGAGGCGCGGGTTGCCTCCGGGGCGTGCGTGCGTGGACCCGGTGTGGAGGAGCAGTGTTACGGGACGATCTTCAGGAGCCGGTTCGGCGAACCGCCGCCCGGGCTGGTCACCTTGTTCGGCGTGGCGCCGTTCACCAGGGCGGAGGCGACCTGCGTCGGGGTGGCGGACGTGTGGCCCGCCAGGTAGACGGCGGCGGCGCCCGCGACGTGCGGGGTGGCCATGGAGGTGCCCGAGATGGTGCTGGTGGCGGTGTCGCTGGTGTTCCAGCCCGCGGTGATGGAGACGCCGGGGGCGAAGAGGTCGAGCACCGAGCCGTAGTTCGACCAACTGGCCTTGGCGTCCGTGCTGCTGGTGGCGCCGACCGTGATCGCGGCGGGAACCCGGGCGGGTGACGTGGAGGAGGCGTTGACGCCTTCGTTGCCGGCGGCGACCGCGTAGGTGACGCCGTCGGCGATGGAGTTCTTCACCGCGTTGTCGAGTGCGGTGGAAGCACCGCCTCCGAGGGACAGGTTGGCGACGGCCGGGGCGCCGGCGGCGTGGTGCGCGGTGACCCAGTCGATGCCCGCGATGACACCGGCGGTGGTGCCGGAGCCGTCGTCGTCCAGGACGCGGACGGCCACGATCTTCGCGGCCTTGGCCACGCCGTAGGTGGACCCCGCGATCGTGGTGGCGACATGTGTGCCGTGCCCGTTGCCGTCCTGGGCGACCGAGTCGCCGTCGACCGCGTCGTAGCCGTTCGAGGCGCGGCCGGCGATCTGGGAGTGCGTGATGCGGACGCCGGTGTCGATCACATACGCCGTCACACCGCTGCCGGCGGTGTCGGGGTAGGTGTACGTGCCGGAGAGCGGCAGGTTGGCCTGGTCGATGCGGTCGAGGCCCCAGGGGGCGTTGGACTGCGTCGCGTCGGAGCGGACGACCTGGTTCTGCTCGACGGAGGCGACGGCCGGGTCGGCGGCCAGTCGCCTGGCCTCCGTCGCGTCGAGCGTGGCCGTGTATCCGTTGAGCGCGGAACCGAAGGTCTTGCGCACCGTGCCGCCGTAACCGGATATGAGGCTCCGGCCCTGGGCGGAGGCTGCCTTGAAGCCCGCGCCCTGCTTCAGGGTGACGATGTAGCTGCCGGGTACGGCGTCGGCCGACCCGGCCGCGAGTACGACGCCCTCGGCGGGAGCGGCCTGGGCGGGGACGGCGGCGAACGTCCCCAGGAGGGCTGCGGCGGTCGCGGTGGAGACCGTCACCGCGAGGCGGGCCGTGGTGTTCTTCAACAGTGCCATTACGAGGGAGTCCTCCTCATGGGCGGCGGCGCCCTGGGTGGGGCGGCGCGGCGGCGGTGGGGGGTGAGTGTGGCCACACACACGGTCGGGAGCGGTGTGTTCCGCTCCCGGAGTGATCAGAAGACTGGCCGCTCTACGGGCGTAGATCAAGGGAGTTGAGGACGTGTCATGTATTCGACATGAGTCTGCAATCGAACTCCCGGTGAATTCAGGGGGAGTGGTGAGGGAAACCTGCCGACCACGCACCGATCCACGTCAACTCGACCGGCCCGGAGCTCTGTTGCGCGCGCGTCACACGTTCTTCACGCGCCGGGGGAATGTCGCTCGCGAACCGGATGGTTGCCCCGAGCATGACCATCGGAGTGACACTGAGCTCGACCTCTCATCAGCTTTCGATCGACAGCACGGTGCGGCTCGCGCGTGAGGCCCGCGACGCCGGCCTGCGCTCGGCCTGGTTCGGGCAGAGCTTCGCGTACGACTCTCCTCTGCTGGCCGCGATCGTCGGGCGCGAGGTGCCCGGACTGGAGGTCGGGACCTCCGCGATCCCTGTCTTCGGCCGCCATCCGCTCGTCGTCTCCAGCCAGGCGCAGACCGCCCAGGCCGCCACCGGCGGCCGGTACCACCTCGGGCTGGCGCTCGGCACCAGGCATCTGACGGAGGAGGGGTTCGGCATCCCGTACGAGCGCCCCATCGCCCTGCTGAGGGAGTTCCTCACCGCGCTGCGCCCGTTGCTGGAAACGGGCCACGCCGACTTCCACGGAGAGCTGCTGACCGCGACGACCCCGCTGCCCGCCGCGGTGCCGGGCGCCCAACCGCCGGTACCACTCCTGGTCGCCGCGATGGGCCCGCAGGCGCTCCGCGTCACCGGTGAACTCGCCGACGGCGCCCTGCCGTTCCTCGCCGGTCCGCGTGCTCTCGCGGAGCACATCGTCCCGACCCTCACCGCCGCGGCGGCGGCCGCGGGGCGGCCGGCCCCGCGCATCGTGGCCCTCGTGCCCGGCGTGGTCACGGCCGACGCCGACGCCGTACGGCAGACCGCCGGCGAGGCCCTGGCGCTGTACGAGCGGATACCTTCCTATCAGCGTGTCATCGGACTCTCCGGCGGCACGCGGGCCGCCGATCTGGCGGTGATCGGTGACGAGGAGACCGTCGCCGCGGAGGTGCGGCGCTACCGCGAGGCGGGGGCTACGGAGGTGGTGTTCACGGCGACGGATCTGGGCGGTGAGGCGGACCGGCGTCGCACCTGGCGGCTGCTCGGCGAACTGGCTGACGGCTGAGGTCGCGGAGCGCCCCGCTCCGATTCCGCTCGCGGGCCCCTGGAGTCTCGGCTTCCAGGGGGTAGCAATCGCTTTCTGTCCCGGGCATGCTGTCGGCCACAGCGCCGACCCCGCCGGGCGCTCCCCCCGCCAGGAGGTTCCGCTCCGCCATGCATTCCTCCGTCCCCGCCTCCCTGCTGTCCCGCCGCGGTCTGCTGCGCGCTGCCCTGGCCGCCGCCGCTGTCGCCCCGCTCGCGACACCCCTCGCCGCGACACCCGCGCACGCCGCCGACGCGTACG
The DNA here is from genome assembly GCF_040645695.1 of Streptomyces sp. NPDC046712. Classification (NCBI taxonomy): domain Bacteria; kingdom Bacillati; phylum Actinomycetota; class Actinomycetes; order Kitasatosporales; family Streptomycetaceae; genus Streptomyces; species Streptomyces sp. NPDC046712. The sequence goes on from NZ_JBEYYW010000010.1 coordinate 198,173, forward strand.
ACGCGCTGCGCCTGACGTGGCGGGAGCTGCTCCTCGGCACGAACGTCGTCCCGACCGCCGAGCCCTTCGCCTCGAAGCTCGCCGAGCTCGGCGCCACCGCCCGCGACCTGCGCTCCGCCATGACCCCGGCGAACGGCTCGCTCTGGCCGGACCTGCCCTACGCGGACCCGGAACCGGACACCGACGCCGAGTCGTACACGTACTCCGGGAACCTCAACACCAGTTACAACCGGCTGCGCACCCTCGCCGAGGCGTACGCCCAGCCCGGCACGGGCCTCACCGGCGACACGGCGCTGCGGTCCGACATCCTCGCCGGACTCGACCATCTCCACGACCAGGCCTACAACGCGACCCAGGCCCGCTACGGCAACTGGTACAGCTGGCAGATCGGCATCCCGCAGGCGCTGCTCGACATCGACGTCCTCCTGTACGAGTTCCTCGGCGCGGCCCGGATCGCCGAACACTGCGCCGCCGTCGACCACTTCGTCCCCGACAGCGCCGTCGCGAGCTACACCGGCACCTCCACCGGCGCCAACCGGGTCGACCTGTGCCGCGTCCTCGCCCTGCGCGGCGTCATCGGCAGGTCCTCCGCGAAGCTGTCGCTGGCCCGTGACGCGCTCTCGCCGGTCTACCCGTACGTCACGTCCGGCGACGGGCTCTACGCCGACGGGAGCTTCATCCAGCACACCTACGTTCCCTACGCGGGTTCGTACGGCGCCGTCATGCTGGGCGGCCTCTCGATGCTGTTCGCCCTGCTCAAGGGCTCGGCCTGGGAGGTCACCGACAGCGCCCGCCAGGTGGTGTTCGACTCCGTCGAGAAGGCGTACGCGCCCTTCCTCTTCAACGGCCTCGCCATGGACGCCGTCTCCGGGCGGGCGATCAGCCGTGGCATTCAGAAGTCGGACACCAGGGGCGTCCGCCAGGACGACCACCTACGGGGCCACTCGATCATCGCCTGCGTCGCCCTGCTCGCGCAGAGCGCGTCGGCGGCGGAGAAGACCCGCTGGGACGCCATGGTCAAGGGCTGGATCGCCCGCGACTACTACAGCCCGCTGCTCGCCAGCCCCGCGCTCGGCGTCTCCGCGCTCGCCCGCCTCAAGACCGTCGAGGACGGGACGACCGCGGCGAGCCCAGAGCCGACCGGTCACCGCCTCTTCCCCGGCATGGACCGGTCCGTGCACCGGCGCGCGGGCTGGGCGGCCGCGCTCTCCATGGCATCGAAACGGATCACGTACTACGAGAACGGCAACGGCGAGAACCTGCGCGCCTGGCACAGCGGATCCGGAATGCTCTACTGGTGGGGCGACGACTTCGCCAACGGGCAGTACAGCGACCACTTCTGGCCCACCGTCGATCCGTACCGGCTGCCCGGCACCACCGCCTCCCGCAAGCCGCTCGCCGACGGCGAAGGCGGCGTCTGGGGCGCGGCGAGGCCCGACGTGCGCTGGGTCGGCGGGACCACCGACGGCACGTACGCGGCCGTCGGGCAGTACCTCAAGGGGCTGTCCTCCACGCTCCTGGCCAAGAAGTCCTGGTTCTTCCTGGACGACGCGGTCGTCTGCCTGGGCTCCGGGATCCACGGGCGCGACGGCACCGGCGTCGAATCGGTCGTGGAGAACCGCAACCTCGGTGAGACCGGTGTCCACGCCTTCACCGTCGACGGCGCGGCCCAGCCCACCGCGCTCGGCTGGAGCGCCACCCTCACCGGCGCCCGATGGGCACACCTCGCCGGACACGCGGGGTACGTCTTCCCCGGCGGCGCCACGGGACTGAAGGCCCTGCGCGAGGCCCGCACGGGAGCCTGGTCGGACATCAACAAGGGTGCCGTGACCGATCCGGTCACCCGCCGGTACCTGACGCTCTGGTTCGACCACGGCACCGACCCGACCTGGGCCGCGTACTCCTACGTGCTGATGCCCGGTGCGAGCCAGGCGCAGACGGCCGCCCGCGCGGCCGACCCGAACTGGCTCACCGTCCTCACCAACACCAATGAGCAGCAGGCCGTCCGGGTCCCCGCGCTGGGCTTCACCGGAATCAATTTCTGGCTCGCCGGCACGGTCGGCGACGTCACGGCCGGCGCCCCCGCGTCCGTACTGATCCGTGAGTCCGGCACCACCGCGACGGTCTGCGTCTCCGGCCCCCTGCGCGACGGTGCGACGATCGACCTCACCTGGAACCGCCCCGTCTCGTCCGTGCAGTCCAAGGACCCGACGGTCCAGGTGGTCGCCACGGGCTCCACGCTCCACCTGCGGATCACCCCGGGAACCCTCGCGGCCACGCACGAGGCGGTCGTCGCTCTCGCGTGACGGCCGCCGCCGTGCAGCGGCCCGGCCGACCTCGGTGAAATGTCCGCGACGAATCGGGGTAGAGGGGAACGGTCGCCCCGGGCCGGACTGCGTTCGGATCCCTGGGCGGATACGCTGACGCCGTCCACTGTGCCGCCATTCGTGACAGATTGTCTGCCGGGAGTCGCATGGTCACCACGCAGCCCGTCGTCGTGCCGCCCCCGCGAGCAGCGGTATTTCTGGTGGCCGTCCTGACCCCCGGCCGAGAGGCCGAGGTACGGGACACACTCGCCGATCTGGCCGGACTGACCCGCTCGGTGGCCTTCCGGTCGCCCGACGACGCGCTCACCTGTGTCGCGGGCATCGGGTCCGATGGATGGGACCGCCTCGTCGGCGGGCCTCGCCCGCGCGAGCTCCACCCCTTCACCCCGCTGCGCGGCCCCCGTCACCAGGCGCCTGCCACACCGGGCGATCTCCTCTTCCACCTGCGCGCCCGCAGCATGGACCTCTGCTTCGAACTGGCCCGGCTCATCGTCGACACACTCGGCCCCGCCGTGACCGTCGTCGACGAGGTGCACGGCTTCAAGTACTTCGACGAGCGCGACCTCCTCGGCTTCGTCGACGGCACAGAGAACCCGGAAGGCGGCGCGGCGGCCGAGGCCGTGTTCGTGACCGACGACGATCCGCCGTTCAACGGCGGCAGTTACGTCGTCGTGCAGAAGTACCTCCACGACATGGCCGCCTGGCAGGCACTCACCGTCGAACAACAGGAACACGTCATCGGCCGCACCAAGTCGACGAACGTGGAACTCTCCGACGACGTTCAGCCGGCCGACTCCCATGTCACGCTCAACACGATCGTCGACGACGACGGCACCGAACAGAAGATCGTGCGCGAGAACATGCCGTTCGGCCAGGTCGGCCGTGGAGAGTTCGGCACGTACTTCATCGGGTACGCGCGGACCCCCGCGGTGACCGAGCGGATGCTGCGCAACATGTTCCTGGGCGACCCGCCGGGCGTGACCGACCGCATCCTCGACTTCTCCACGGCCGTGACCGGCGGCCTCTTCTTCGTGCCCAGTGCCGACCTCCTCGGCGACCTCCCCGCCCCGTCCTCCGCGGCGGACCACCACGGCGACTCGCTGGGCATCGGCAGTCTGAAAGGAGCCCGAGCGTCATGACGAACCCCGCCGTCCCCGACAACCTGCACCGGGAACTCGCCCCGATCACCCCCGCGGCCTGGGCCGAGATCGAGGAGGAGGCCCGCCGCACCTTCCGGCGCCATGTCGCGGGGCGCCGCGTCGTCGACGTACCCGACCCGGCGGGCCCGGGGCTCGCCGCCGCCGGTACCGGACACCTGTCCGAGATCCAGTCGCCCGCCCCCGGTGTCACCGCGCGGCTGCGCGAGGCGCGGCCACTGGTCGAGCTCCGCGTCCCGTTCACCGTGAGCAGGGCCGCCGTGGACGACGTCGAACGCGGCTCGCAGGACTCCGACTGGCAGCCCGTGAAGGACGCGGCACGCGCCATGGCCTTCGCGGAGGACCGGGCCGTCTTCGACGGGTACGCGGCGGCGGGCATCGAGGGGCTGCGGACGCGGGCGTCCAACCCGGAGGTGCGCCTGCCCGCTGAGCCGCGCGACTACCCCGACGCGATCAGCAGGGCCCTGACGTCGCTGCGCCTGGCCGGTGTCGACGGGCCGTACGCGCTTCTGCTCGGCGCCGACGCGTACACCGCGGTCAGCGAGACCTCCGACCACGGCTACCCCATCGCGGCGCACCTGGGCCGGATCCTCGGCGGCGACCCGATCTGGGCACCCGCGCTGAGCGGCGCGTTCGTCCTGTCCACGCGAGGGGGCGACTTCGAGCTCCTCCTCGGTCAGGACCTGGCGATCGGCTACACCGCACACGACGCGAACGGCATCGACCTGTACTTCCAGGAGACCCTGACCTTCCTGACGTACACGGACGAGGCCGTCGTCGTCCTGCAGACCTGAGCCGGGCGTGAGGCGTGAGCTGCCAGTGAGGCGTGAGCTGCCAGTGAGGCGTGAGCTGCGGGTCCTGTCTCCCCCGGGCACGGCGTCGTGACGTCCGCCGTCGTCGTGGGCGGCGGGCCCAACGGGCTCGCCGGCGCGGCGCTGCTCGCGATAGCGGGGCTGCGGGTCACCCTCCTCGAAGCCGCGGACGAGGTCGGCGGGGGCATCCGCAGTCACGAGGCCATCCTGCCCGGACTGCTGCACGACCACTGCTCGGCCGTCCATCCCATGGCCGTCACCTCGCCCGCGCTGCGGTCGCTCGACCTCGAACGCCACGGGCTGCGCTGGCGGCTTCCGGACATCGACTGCGTGCACCCGCTCGACGACGGGAGCGCCGGAGTGCTGCTGCGCTCCGTCGAGGAGACCGCCCGCGGCCTCGGCGCGGACGGCAGGCGCTACCGCGCGCTCGTCGAACCGTCGGCGCGCCACTGGGACGCACTCGCCGAGGACGTGATGGGACCCCTGCTGCGGATCCCGTCCCACCCGCTGCTCCTCGCGCGCTTCGGCCTGCCGACCCCCCTGCCCGCCGCCGTCCTGGCCCGCCTCTTCACCACCCCCCGGGCACGGGCCCTGTGGGCCGGCGTCGCGGCCCACGCCTTCCGTCCGCTGTCCCACCCGTTCAGCTCGGCGATCGGACTCGGCATCCTCGCCGCCGGCCACGCCGCGGGATGGGCCGTCGCCGAAGGCGGCTCGCAGTCCATCGTCCGCGGTCTGGAGAGCGCGCTGCGCGAGCACGGCGGCGTGATCCACACCGGCGTGCGCATCACCGACGCCGCGCAGATCCCGCCCGCAGACGTGACCCTTCTCGATCTCGACCCCGGCCAGATCGCCGCCGTCTACGGCGACCGGCTGCCACCCCGCGTGCGTACCGCCTACCGGCGCTTCCGCCGCGGCCCGGGCGCCTTCAAGGTCGACCTGGCCGTCGAGGGCGGCGTGCCCTGGACGAACGAGCCCGCACGGCGCGCCGGCACCGTGCACCTCGGCGGGCCGCTCGCGGACGTGGTGCGGGCGGAGAAGGACGTGGCGGCCGGCCGGATGCCGGAGCGTCCCTTCGTGCTGGTCGGCCAGCAGTACCTGGCGGACCCCTCGCGGTCCGCCGGCGATGTCCACCCCGTCTGGACGTACGCCCATGTTCCGTACGGCTACGACGGCGACGCCACCGAAGCGATCCTGCGGCAGCTGGAACGATGGGCCCCCGGCGTGCGCGAACGCGTCCTGGGCCTACGGGTCACCCGACCGGCCGACTTCGCGGGCGCCAACGCCAACTTCGCGGGCGGCGACATCCTCACGGGAGCCAAGACCGTCCCCCAACTCCTCCTCGGCGCCCGGCCGGCGCTCGACCCGTACTCCACCGGCCTGCCCGGCGTGTTCCTTTGCTCGGCCGCCGCCCCGCCGGGCCCCGGGGCCCACGGCATGTGCGGCGCCGGAGCGGCGGCATCCGCCCTGCGCCACCTCGGCATCCGAGCCGCATGACGCGATGCGCGCGGCGTGGCGTATCGGGGTATCGCCGCTTCCGGGCGGGCGCCGCTTCCGGGCGGGCGACGCCCCGGAGAACCGCCGCTGCCGGGAGGCGCCCGACCCACGCTCTACCGTGGCCTGATGCGACCCGTTCCCAGATGGGCACTTCTCTCGTCAGGGTGCGCCCCGGTCCTGCTCGCCGCGGGCTGGGCGACCGCGCAATATCTGGAGGGGCCCGCCTACGATCCCATCAATCAGACGATCAGCGTCCTGGCGGCCTACGGAGCCGCGGGATTCTGGGTGATGACGGGAGCACTGCTCGCGCTGGGCGCCTGCCACCTGCTGACCGCCTGGGGGCTGCGCCCGGCCGCGCTCGCCGGACGCGTGGCGCTGGCCGCCGGCGGTGTGGCGGCGTTGGTGGTGGCGTTCCTGCCGGTGCCGAGCAGTGGAGGTTCCCTGCGCCACGGTTCCGTCGCCGCGATCGGCTTCGCCCTCCTTGCTGTGTGGCCGGTTCTGGCCGCCGACCGCGACGGATCCGCACCATGGGGACTCCGACCCCTGCCGTCGTTGGCGGCGACCGCTCTGATGGGCCTCGGCGCGGTCTGGTTCCTGATCGAGATCAACCGTCACGGGCCCGCCGGTGTGGCCGAACGCTTCGTGACATGTGTTCAGTCCGCGTGGCCCTTCGTGGTCGTCGCCTCCTGCCTCCGCCATCCGGACAACGGCGGCCGACCTGAGGAGTGAGAACGGTTGTCCCCCGGGGGCGGGGGTACGCGCTCGGGAGCGAGACCGCTCCGTGAGGCGGTGGTGGTCATAGCACGACCGGTGTGGTCGGGAACCCTGTCGTTCGGGCTGGTCAGACGGCCCGTCCCGCAGAACCCGCAAGGACCACAGCACCCGCAAGGACCACGGCCTTCGGGACCTCACCGAGTCCGAGCTCCACGAGAAGGCTGCCGCCGCGCACGTACGGGGGCGCTCCACCATGACGAGGGACGAGCTGATCAAGGCCCTTGCCGCCTGATACGCCGCGATGCAGCCCTCGGCGCGGTTGCCGGCGCGGCGGAGGGGTAGGCGCCCGGCCGCGGGAAGCAGACGGAGCGGGAGCGTTGCCATGATGAAGCCATCCGACGTCGTCTCCTTCCTGGAGGGGCTGCTGCTGGCCCGGTGCAGGCGGCGGCACAGCGCGTCGATGGCGGGCCGCACGGTCGTGGTCACCGGCGCGAGTGCCGGGGTGGGCCGCGCCGTGGCCCGGGCCTTCGCCGGTGAAGGCGCGAGCGTGGCGCTGCTCGCTCGCGGCCGGGTCGGTCTCGACGCCGCGGCCGAGGATGTCGAGCGGGCGGGCGGTCGGGCCCTCGCGGTACCGGTCGACATGGCGCGGTCCGCCCGTGTGGAAGAGGCCGCCGAACTGGTGGAGCACACCCTCGGCCCCATCGACGTGTGGGTGAACAACGCGTTCGCCTCGGTGTACGCCCCGTTCTCCCATGTGAGCGCGGACGAGTACGCCCGGGTGACGGACGTGACGTACCTCGGCTGCGTCAACGGAACACGCGCCGCCCTGCGGTACATGCTGCCGCGCAATGCCGGGGCCATCGTCCAGGTCGGCTCGGCGCTCGGCGAGGTGTCGGTGCCGCTCCAGGCCGCCTACTGCGGGGCCAAGCACGCGATCAACGGATTCAGCGCCTCCGTGCGGCTGGAACTGCTGCACCAACGCAGCGACGTGGCCGTCACGGTGGTCCAGCTGCCCGCCGTGAACACCCCCCAGTACTCATGGGCGCTTTCCCGCCTGCCGCACCGGCCCCGGCCGGTGGCCCCGGTCTACCAACCCGAGGTGGCCGCCCGGGCCGTTGTGCACGCCGCACGGCATCCCCGCCGCAGGGAGTACCGCGTGGGGGCGTCGACCGCCGCCGCGGTCCTCGCGCATCGGGTCGCCTCCGTGCTCGTCGACCACCGTCTCGCACGGACCGGATACCGGGACCAGCAGACCGACGAACCCACGAACCCGGCGGCGCCGTACAACCTCTGGGAGCCCCTGGACGGCCCGGGCGGTCGCGACTACGGGGCGCACGGCGTCTTCGACACCGAGGCGGCGGAGCATTCTCCCTACGCCGCTCTGGCACGGCATCGCACCGTGGTGGGGGCGGCTGCGGGGGCCACGGGACTCGCGTTCGGCGTGCTGCGCGGCCGCACGGCCAGGGGGCGAGGGTAGCCCTCCCCGGCTCGGGTGCCAGTACCTCGTAGCGGCCTCCGCAGAGTGGGCGGGGTCAGTCCGGCGGCTCCGGAAGCGGGCGGTCGGATGGGGCGTCCGGCGGGCTCTCGACCGGATCGTGGGGGTGTCGGGGATCCGGGGCCTCGTGATCCGGGTCGCGGGGCACGGCGTCAGGTTCGGAAGGGACGGGATCAGGGGTCTCCGGACCAGGTCCGGGCGTCGGCTCGGTCATGGCGTCTCTCCGTTCTCGTACGTGATCAGTGCCCCGCACACGTGCGCATGCCCCGCTCCCCGGGCCTCATGCGCGGCGAGTGGGGCAGGCTCCGGGTGTGGAGCGCGGCGTCGACGCCGTCGCGCCCCCGCCGCCTCCTAGGCTTTCGGCGTGACGGAGAACGAGATCAAACTCAAGGCCATCGCGGCGCTCACGGCCCTGCGGGGCGGGGTCGACGAGAGCGTCGCATCGGACCTGCTCGGCGAGGTGATCCCAGGGCACTTCGCCGTGCCGGCGGAGGCGAGCGCGGAAGACGTCAGCCTGGCGGTGCTCTCCCAGCTCGCCGAACCCCTGAGCGCGCTGGTCAACGGCTTCATCCTCGCCTTCGAGGCGGTCGCCGACGCGTACGACCGAGCGGGCTCCGGGCCCCACACCGAACTGATCCTCCAGGAGCTGGCACTCCGCCTGGCGCGGGACAACTTCGAATGAGGCCGCGACAAGCCGCTGTGCCGTCGGGCGGGACAGACCCTCTCAGTGATGGTGTGCGCCCGATCCGCTCACGTCGGTGTGCTGCGCCCTCGGGCCGGACGGCGTCACTGAACCACGCCTGCAGTTCAGGCCGGCCGGGGTCGGTCCAGGCGGGTCGCGAGCTCTTCGGGCAGCGTGTCCCGGTTGGCCGGGGTGAGGTGGACGACCTCGATGTCGGCGCGCTGCTTGAGGGCGTCGGTGAACGGATCGCGGTGTGCGTGGACCGTGGCGACGACATCGACCTCCGCGACGAACAGCGCGTCGACCGCGTCACGGAACGCCGTGGACGCCAGTTCCATCCGCCCCAGCTCGTCGATGAGCACCAGCCGCCCCGTCGCCTCCCCGTTGGCCGCCGGCCCGAGCGACGGCAGCGCCAGTCGTTCCATGACGCCCAGGTCGACGCCGTACTTCCCCACCCGCGGCGGGCCGGGCAGGTCGACATGGGCGAGCACCTCACGCAGGCCCGCCAGGGTCTCCAGGGCGAAACCGGTTCGGGCGCCGGATCGCCGGATCTCCTCCGTGGTGAAGCCGGTGGCCGCGCCGGTGGGAAGCAGCGCGGCCAGCCGGCGGAGGGCGGTCGTCTTGCCCGCGCCGGGGCGGCCCTCGATCAGGATCCTTGTCGGCACACCGCCATCTTCCCCCCGGCCTCCGGCGCGGGGCGGGCGGGCTCGGCCGAACGGGGGTTTCGTGGCGCGGACCGGTGCCGGTGCCTCCGATGCGGGTAGGGCGGCGCGCATGAGCGGAATTGAACTCAGCAGCACCGCGTTCGACGACGGAACGGTGATCCCCCGCCGGTACAGCGGGGAGGGAGAGAACATCTCACCGCCCCTGACCTGGTCCGGAGTGCCCGACGAGGCCACGGAGCTGGTGCTCCTGTGCGAGGACCCGGACGCGCCGGGAACGACCTTCCTGCACTGGCTGGTCACCGGCATCGATCCGGCGACCACCGAGGTGGCGGAGGGCCAGAAGCCCCATGGCGGCCTGCCCTGGCCCAACGACTTCGGGCGCGCCGGCTGGGGAGGACCGATGCCTCCCCCCGGGCACGGGCAGCACCGCTACTTCTTCCGCCTGTACGCCCTGTCCGAGCCGCTGCCCCTGCACGACCGCCCGGGCGTCGAGGACGTGCACCGTGCCCTGAAGGGGAGGGAGCTGGCCTCCGGCACCCTGGTCGGGACCTACCAGCGCTGAGCGCGTCACCACCGGCCGGGCGGGTCGTCGTAACCGTGGGCGCCGTACAGCCGCACGAACCGGGCCGCGGTGACCGTCCTGCGGTGCACCAGGCCGCCGGCCCGCCGCTCGTACAGTTCGACGCGCTCCCGCCCGCCCGGCCCGATCGGCTGGACGAGCCGGCCGCCGGTGCGGAGCTGCTCCACCAGCGGCTCCGGCACCTGCGGAAACGCCGCGCAGACGATGACGGCGTCGTACGGGGCACGGCTCGGCACCCCGAGAGTCCCGTCGCCGACGACGACCTCGGTGTTGCCGACGCCGTGCCCGGCCAGCCGCAGGCGGGCCTCGTCGACCAGGTCGGGACGGAGCTCGACACTGACGACGTACGCGGCCAGGCGGGCCAGCAGCGCGGTCTGCCAGCCGTACCCGGTCCCCACCTCCAGGACCTGTTCGTCTCCGGTCAGGCCGAGCGCGGAGATCATCATGGCGATCAGCGAGGGCTGGGTGGTCACCTGCCCGTGGGGGAGCGGAACGGGCGTGTCCCAGTACGCGGACGCCATCTCGTGCTCCGGGACGAAGTCCGCCCGGGGGATGCTCCGTACGGCATCGAGGAGACGCTCGTCCGTCACGCCCACGACGCGGGCCGCGCGGACCAGGTCCTCGGGGGTCCCTTCACGTGCCATCGGACCACTGGGCCGTGGCGGCGGTCCCGGTCGTGGCGCGGTTCCGTTCCCCGCGCCCGTTCCTGTCCATGTGCCTCATCCGTCGCTAGGACGGGGTCCCGGGGTCGGCGTACCGCAGCAGGGCACCCACGCCCTCGTCCAGTCTCAGTTCGCTCTCCGGTACGACCACCAGCTCGGCACCGGTGCCGACGAGGGCCCGGACGAGGGCCTCGTCGGCGCGTTCCTCACGCGGGGCCCGCACGCCGAAGGACGTCAGCTCCGCCTCGGTCAGGGCGAGCTGGGTGGGCTGCGAGCCGACCCAGAGCCGCAGGTCGGACCCGGGCGGCCGGTTCAGCAGCAGCGCCGCGACCTGGCCGCGCTGGAGGGCGGCGACGGTGGCGGCCGGACCCTCCGCCACGGGCCCGCCCAGGGCACGCCGACCGATGAAGATGTCCACGAGTTCCCGGTCGTGCGCGGCCATGTGGCCGCGGAAGACAGCGTCGAGCTGCGACTCCAACAGGGCGCGTCTCGTGTCCGTGGGGGTCGGGCCGCCCACCCGTACGACCTTGTCGCGCAGCGTGTGCGGCAGACGGCGGACCAGTACGTTGCACGCCCAGTCGTCCCCGCCCACGACGACGGCGTCGGCATGGGCGCGCCGCGCGCGTTCGTCCAGCCGGTGGCCGAGCCGGAGGCAGGTGCGGTGCCAGGTCGCCACCGCCACCCTGCGGTGCAGCCGCTCACCCGGGGTGACGGTGGACGTGGGCCAGGTGCCGGTCTCCGCCTCGAGCGTCACCCAGCCGTGGGTCTCGGCGGTCGGCAGGCCGCCGTAGTGGACGACCACGGCCATGTACGGGATCTCCGGCACATGCTGGGTGACCAGGGGCATCGCGTCCGGCAGGGTGCTGTACCGCGCGGAGTCGTGCTCGGGCGGCCTGGGCAGCTCCCCGTCCAGGACGAGCGTGCCGTGGGCGGCGAACACGGCCTGCCCGTGCACCCCCGGAACCTCCGTGTCGGTGCCGACCACCTCCTCCAGCGCGGTCAGCAGCTCCCGGTCGGCGCCCTGACGGGACAGGCTCTCGCGCAGCCGCCCCCAGCGCAGCGCGATCGCCCGCTCGGGATGCTCGACGTCCCGGGAGGTGTCCAGATACACGGAGGCGTACGGGCCCGGCTCTGCGTAGAGGGGCTCAAGGAACGACAGCCTCATCGCCACTCCTCGTCGGCGGTCTCCCCACCTTCGATGATGCCCGCCCTGGAGGGCGATGGGACCCCGACGAGCGAAAAACGGTGCGCCGGACACGGTCGGTCGCCGACGGGCGGGATACTGCGGCCATGAGGGTAGCGGTGATGACAGCCGGGTCACGTGGGGACGTGGCGCCGTACACCGGGCTCGGGTACGGGCTGATGCGGGCGGGGCACGAGGTGACGCTGGTCAGCCACGCGTGCTTCGCCCCGCTCGCGGCCTCCGCCGGCCTCGGATTCCACCCGCTCCCCGTCGATCCGCGAGCGGAGTTGGCCTCCGCGCGGGGCCGGACCATGCAGCGCAGCGTCACCGACGTGGGGAAACTGGCTCATCTCGTCGGCATGGCCAGAGCGGTGGTCGGCCGGATGTCCGACGATCTGCTGCAGGCCGCGCAGACGAGCGATGTCGTGCTGGTCTCCAGCTCGTTGGGGCCGCTGGGGCACACCATCGCACAGGGCCTGGGGCTGCCCAGCATGGGCGTCTTCCTCCAACCTCTCGCCCCGACAAGGGAGTTCGCGCCGCCCCTGACCGGAACCCGTTCGTGGGGAGCGACCGGGAACCGGCTGGCCGGGCATGCGGTCAACGCCGCCATCGACCACATCTTCGCCGGCGCCGCTCGTGAGCTGCGGAGCCGACTCGGCCTGCCCCCGACAGGCTCGTACACCGCCCGCAGGGCACGAGAACGGGGGTGGCCGGTCCTCCACGGCTTCAGCCCGCTGGTCGTGCCCCGACCGCGCGACTGGCGTCCCGGACTGGACATCACGGGCTACTGGTGGCCGCACGACCCGCCGCAGGCCGAGCTGCCGGCCCGGCTGCGGGACTTCCTGGACTCCGGACCGCCGCCGGTCTTCGTCGGCCTCGGCAGCGCCACCGTGCCCGAACCCGAGCGTCTCAGCCGCGCCGTGGTGCGCGCCCTTCGCGCAGCCGGGCTCCGTGGCGTGATCCAGCGCGGCTGGGGCGGACTGCACGCCGACGGCGACGACGTCATCACCATCGACGACGTGCCCCACTCCCTGCTCTTTCCCGAGATGGCCGCCATCGTCCACCACGCCGGTGCCGGCACCACCGCCGCGGGCCTGCGTGCCGGGGTCCCCGCCGTGCCCGTGCCGGTTCAGTTCGACGCCTCGTTCTGGGCCTCGCGGCTGGTCGCGGTCGGCGTCGCTCCCCGATCGATCCCCCTCCGCACCCTCACGTCGGCGACCCTGACCGCCGCTCTGCGGGAGGCGACCGGCGAGCCACTCCACCGCCGGCGCGCGCAGGCGCTGTCCGAGCGCATCCGGAGCGAAGACGGAGTCGCGCCGGTCGTCTCCGCTCTGGACCGACTCGGCCGGACCTGACGATCGACCGATCCCGGCTACCGGGCGCCCGGTCGGTGCGGGGCCGCGGTCGCCGACGGCGGTGGCGACGCCGGCACGGTCCCGGACGCGGGCGCCGTCCCGGGCGGGCAGAACTCGGCCGAGACGACGTTCTTGCCGCCCCCGACCCAGTCGCCGTTGAAGTTCAGGGCGATCATGTGCCGGCCGTCCTTGGTGCCGAAGGCCTGCGTCGACGAGCCGTGGATACCGCCGGAGTGGCCCCAGACCTTGATCCCGCAGCTCGTCTCGTACTCGATGAGGCCCAGGCCGTAGCGCTGGCGCGGCAGGTTGCCCTCGGTCGCCACCGTGGTCGTCATCTGCCCGAGCTGGGCGGGGCGCAGCAGCCTGCCGCCGAAGAGGGCCGTGTAGAAGCGGTTGAGGTCGGAGGAGTTGGTCACCATCTCGCCCGCCGCCCAGGCCCAGGACGGGTTGAGCTCGGTCACGTCGTAGATCTTCCCCGGGTCCTCCGTGAAGGTGGAGTAGTGCCTGGTGGGCGCGGCGACGTGCGGGTCGCTGCCGGGGAAGTACGTGGCGCGCATCGCGAGCGGCCTGATGATGCGCCGCTCGAGCTCCACGGCGTAGGGCCTGCCGGTCACCTTCTCGATGATCAGCCCCACCAGGAGGTAATTGGTGTTGGAGTACTTCCAGGACGTGCCGGGCTCGAACTGGGGCGGGTTCTGCAGGGCGAGCGCGATGACCTGCTGCGGAGTCCAGTCGTCGTAACGGGACTCGAGGAAGTCGATGCCCAGCACCTTCTTGGAGAACGCCGCGTCCTCGGTGAAGTTGAAGATGCCGCTCGTGTGGTTCATCAGCTGACGGACCGTGATCTTCGTGCCGTCGTGGCCGTTCCCCCGCACCATGCCGGGCAGATAGTGGTCGACCGTGGCATCGAGGTCGACCTTCCCTTCCGCCTGGAGCTGGAGCATGACGGTCGCCACCAGCGTCTTGGTGACGCTTCCCGCGCGGAACCGGTCGCCGTTGCCTCGGGGCTGCTGCGTGGCCAGGTCGGCGACGCCCGCGGTGCTCTTCCACACCCCGCGGGTGTCGCGTACCTCCGCGACGATGCCGGGGACGCCCGCGGCGACCGCCGCGTCCATGGCGGCCCGGGTGGCAGCGTGCCCCGACTCCCGCGTCTCCGCGGCGGCCACCGTGGGCTCGGCCGCGGCCGCGGGCGTCGTCAGCATGGCCGTGCTCGCCGCTGCGATCGCTGTGACGCCCACCAGCGTCGTCCGTATCAGGCGTGTCGACATGTGCACCAACCCTCTCTCGGCCTGCGGGACACGCATGGTGGCGACCGCCCCCAACAGCACGCCAACACGCCGCCAACGGCGATGATGTGACGCGCTTTGATCCCGGCCCGCCACTGAACGAAGATGAGGTCCGGCGTCCGACGCGGGGGAGTGTCAGTGAGGTTCGCGGTACTGGGGTCACTGACGACCGTCGACGACGACGGCGTGTCCGTCGCCGTCGGAGGATCGAAGCCCCGCGCGCTGCTCGCCGTACTGCTGCTGGAGCCGAACCGCACGGTGCCGCTGGACACGGTCATGGCGGCGCTGTGGGGCGAGGACCCGCCGCCGACGGCCACCTCCTCGCTGCACAACCACGTCGCCCGGCTGCGGCGCAGACTCCGCGACGCCGGCGGCACACGCCTGCGCACCATGACTCACGGGCTCCAGATCCGGGTCGGTGAGGGCGAGTTGGACCGCGACGTGTTCGAGGACCGGGTACGCCGGGCGCAGGAGGCCCGCAACCGGGAGGACTGGGAGGCGGCCGAACGGGACGCCGGTGCCGCCCTGGAGCTGTGGCGCGGCGCTCCCTTCGCCGACGTGCCCGCGCTCGCCGACCATCCCGTCGTGACCTTCCTGCGGGAGCAGCGGCTGCAGGCGCTCGAATGCCGCTTCGAGGCCCTTCTGCACCTCGACCGCCTCGACGGGCTCGCCGCCGAACTGGGCGTGCTGGTCAAGGAACATCCGTTCCGGGAGACGCTCCACCGCCAGCTGATACTCGTCCTCGGCCGCACGGACCGCCAGGCCGAAGCGCTCGCACTCTTCCGGTCCCTGCGCAGGACCCTGGTCGAGGAACTCGGGGTGGAGCCCGGTCCGGCCGTCCAGGACGCCCACCAGGAGGTGCTCCGCACCGCCGCCGCCGTACCGCACGGCAAGCCCTCCGCCACCCCGCGGACCCCCTCGGCGGGATCGCCCCCGCGCCCGGCGCAACTGCCCGCACCGCCCACCGGGTTCGTCGGCCGTGCCGAACACGTCGCCGAGATCCGAGCGGAGCTGGAGTCCGAGCGCAGCCGCACCGCACTCGCCGTGATCAGCGGAATGCCGGGCGTGGGCAAGACGGGCCTCGCCCTGCACGTCGCGGAACAGCTCCGGCACGCGTTCCCCGACGGCCAGCTCTACCTCAACCTGCACCGGGCCACACCCGGCGTGGCCCCCCTCGAACCCGCGGACGCCCTCGCCGTTCTCCTGCGCGGCCTCGGGGTCGACGCACGGCGGATCCCGTGCGACACGGCCGCCGCCTCCGCCCTGCTGCGCTCCATCCTCGCCCCCACCCGCACGCTGCTCGTCCTGGACGACGCGGCCTCGGTGAGCCAGGTACGTCCCCTGCTGCCGGCCGGCGCCGGCTGCGCCGTCCTGCTGACCGGCAGACAGCCGCTGGCCACCCTGGAAGCCGCCACGCACATCCGCCTCGAACCGCTCTCACCGCAGGAGGGCGCGCTCCTGCTGGAGCGGGCCTCGGGCCGGTCCTGGGCCGCGGCCGACGCCGGACCGGTCGCCAGGCTCGTCGACCTGTGCGGCCACCTGCCCCTTGCGCTACGGGTCTCCGCGGCCCGTCTCAGGAGCCGGCGGACCCTTCCGGTGGAGAAGCTGGTGGAACGCCTCGCCCGGCAGGAGGAACGCCTGGACCACCTCGAACTGGAAGACCTCAGCGTCCGCCGCTCCCTGATGGCGGCCCATGAGGCGCTCCTGGGCTCGGGCGAACCACGTGACGGTGACGCCGCCGCGGCCCTGGTCCTCATCGGTGCGCTGGACCTGCCCGAGTACGGGGCACCGCTGATGGCGACCGCCCTGGACTCCACCGAGCGGCGCGCGGAGGAGGTCCTGGACCGCCTGGCGGAGGTGGCGCTGCTCCAGGAGGTGAGCTGGGGCCGCTACGCCCCGCACGACCTGGTCCGCGACTTCGCCCGGGAACTGGCCGGCCGGCCGGCGGAGCAGGCGGCGAGTGCCGAAGCCGCCGAACGGTCGCTGCGCTGGTACCAGGAGCGGCTCGCCCGATGCGCCGCGGCCCTGCGGCCGGACCCCTGGCTTCCTGAGCCCCCCGATGCGGCCGCGGCGCTCGCCTGGGGTGACACGGAAGCGCCGAACCTGCTCTTCCTGGCCGGCTCCGGCGCGTACGGACGGCTGGGCCCGACCCGCACCCTGGACCTGATCAACGCCTTGTTCCCCTACCTGCACGACCGTGGCCGGGTGCGGGACCTCGAACGGCTGACACGCCACGCCATCACCCTCGCCAGGTCCAGCGGCAACACCGCGGCCGAGGGACGGGCGCTGGGCCAACTCGCCTCCGCGCACTACTCGGCCGGTCGCGTCCGACAGGCGCTGCTGCTTCTGGACGAAGCCGTGGAACTCAGTGAGCACGTCGCCGACGACCTGGCCCGGATGCGTCACCTCGGCAACCGGGCCGCGCTGCTGCGGGAACTCGGCCGGGGCGCCGAGGCCCGGGCGACGCTGGCGCGGTGTCTCGCACTGCGCCCCGACCACCTCACACCCGCCGAGGAAGCGATGCTCCTCGGGCACCAGGGGTACGTGGCCGAACTCACCGACCTGCGCTCGGCCCTCTCGTACCATCTGCGCAGCAGGGAACTCGCCCGGCAGGCCGGGAGCGCCGTGATCGAGCAGGTCGCCCTGTGCAACACGGGCCGCGCCCACCTGTTCCTCGGCGAGCCCGCCCGGGCCCTGCGGAGCTTCGAGGAGGCGCTGCGCGTCATGGCGTCCAACGGGGCGCACTGGAACGCGGAGCGGGAGACGCGACTGGGCCGGGCCCAGGCCCTGCGGGGGCTTGGCCGCCTCGCACAGGCCGAGGAAGCCTGCACCGCACTGCTCCAGGAAGCCACCGCGCGCGGCGACTCCTACGGACTGGGCCTCGCCGCGTACGAGTCCGGGCACGTGCTGACGGCGCTGGGCGACGAACAGGCGGCTCTGGTCCGCTGGAACAGCGCGCTGTCCGCCCTGGAAGGAACGGACGCCCAGATACTCACCGACCTGCGCGCCCTGACGAAGACGGCGGCCCCCACGGTCGCCACCGACTGCTGACGGCCGTCGCCCCGATCGCCGCCCGGCTGTGGTGCCGTGACGGCGACGGCCGTGCTCACTGCGGCAGGCGTACGGGCACCAGCCCCGGCGCAGGCGGCGCCGGTCTGCGCGGACCGGGCGGGCCGACGCACCCGACGCCCCTGCTCAGATCTCCGGGAACTCCGGGTCGATCCCGAGGGCGGGGGCGATGGTCGCCCAGATCGTCGAGCGGGCCGTCGCCAGGTCGACCCTGGGGTCGTCCAGCATCACGCGAATGCCGAGCCCGTCGCAGAGCGCCAGCACCAAGGTGCTGAGCGCGGTGACGTCGCACTCCTTGAACTCACCCGAGGCGATGCCTCGTTCGACGGCGCCGGCGACCCAGGTGTGCAGCTGGTCGTACAGGTCGACGGCGAGGTGACGCGCCGCCCGGTCGCGCTGCGCGCGTACCCACAGCTCCTGCCAGAGCTTCCAGTCCTGGCGGAGTTCCTCGTCCGTCGGCAGCATGCTGCGCAGGATGCGGGCCAGCAGCACGGCGGCCGGGACCGAGTCGGCATCGGCCTCGGTGTCCGCACCGGTCTGGGCGAAGGAGTGCGTCATCGCCTCGGCGAAGAGCTTTTCACGGGTGTCGAAGTGGTAGTGCAGCAAGGCCTTCGAGACGCCCGCGTGCTCGGCGACCTTACGCATGCTGATGTTCTCGAAGCCGATCTCGGCGATCACTTCGCACGCGGCCTTCAGGATCCGCTCCCGCGTCTCGAGTGCGCGCTCGGCCTTGGTCACGTTGGCTACTCCCCGTTTCGGCGCCCGCGGCGCGGGCGGGTGGGCCTGGCTGCCGGGCCCACCTGTCCATCATCCTTGCGTATTCCGCCCCCGGACTCCCTCCGTCCGGGGGCGGCGATCAGGGATACGTGTGGAACCCCCGTCCCGTCTTGCGGCCGAGCAGGCCCGCGTCCACCATCCGCGCGAGCAGCGGCGGCGGGGCGTACAACGGCTCGTGGTACTCCGCGTACATCGACTGCGCGATGGCCCGGACCGTGTCGAGACCGATGAGGTCGGCCAGGGCGAGCGGCCCGAGCGGATGGGCGCAGCCCAGGGTCATGCCCCGGTCGATGTCCTCGGCCGACGCGGTGCCGGACTCGGCCATCCGCACCGCGGCCAGCAGGTACGGCACCAGCAGCGCGTTCACCACGAACCCCGCCCGGTCCTGGGCGCGGACGACCCGCTTGCCCAGGACGCCGGAGGCGAACTCCTGCGCGCGCCGGACCGTTTCGTCGCCGGTGAGCAGGGACGGCACCAGCTCGACGAGGGGGAGCACCGGGACGGGGTTGAAGAAGTGGAGACCGATCACCTGGGCCGGCCGCGAGGTGGCGGCCGCCAGCCGGACGACCGGGATGGAGGAGGTGTTCGTCGCCAGGACGGCGTCCCGGCGCTCCACGGCCGCGTCGAGCCGGGCGAAGACCTCAAGTTTCGCCCGCTCGTCCTCCGCCACCGCCTCCACGACGAGGTCCCGGTCCGCCATCCGTCCGATGTCGGTGGTCACCGTGATCCGGCCGGCCCCGGCCTCCCGCTCGGCGGCGGTGAGCTTCCCGGCGGCCGCGGCCCGTGCCAGGGAGCGGGTGATCCGTTCCCGGCCGGCCTCCGCCGCCGCCCCGCTCGCCTCCACCACCACGACGTCCCGGCCCGCGCGGGCGCAGACCTCGGCGATGCCGGAGCCCATCAGGCCGCAGCCCACCACCCCGACCCGCTCGACGTCGCTCACCGGTCCTCCGCGCCCCGGACGGCGGCCGGCATCTGCAGGACGCCCGTACCGCGCTTGACGAGTTCGCCCGCGACGATCAGGCGCTGGATCTCGGAGGTGCCTTCCCAGATGCGGTCGACCCGCAGCTCGCGGTAGAGCCGCTCGACGGGGTACGAGCGGTCGTAGCCGCGCCCGCCGAAGATCTGCAGGCAGCGGTCGACGACACGGCCGGAGGCCTCGCTCGCCGCGAGCTTGGCGATCGCCGCCTTGGCGTGCAGGGTCTTCCGGTCGACCAGACCCTCGTCGACCTCCCAGGCGACCTGGTGGGTGTAGGCGCGGTTGACGGCGATGTCGACCGCGCTGTCGGCGAGCATGCCCTGGATCAGCTGGAAGTCGGCGATGGGGGAGCCGAACTGGCGGCGTTCGACCGCCCAGTCACGGGCGAGTTCGAGGGTGCGTTCGGCCGCGCCGATGGTGCGGGCGGCGATCATCAGACGCTCCTCGGTGAACCAGGAGCGCGTGATGTCGTAGCCGTTGCCGACCTCGCCGAGGACCGCGTCGTCGCCCACGTGCACATCGGTGAAGGTGAACTCGGGGTGCTCGTAGACGAAGGTGTGCATCCAGCGGGGCACCCGGGTCATCTCCACACCCGGTGTGTCCTTGTCCACGAGGAACAGGGTGGGTGCCCGCTCCTCGCCGGCCGCCGCGAGCACGATCATGAAGTCGGCGTGGTCGCCGACCGTGACGAACCACTTCTCGCCGTTCAGCACCCAGCCGCCGCTGGTCCGGGTCGCCGTGGTCCTCAGGCTCTGCGGGTCCGAGCCGGCCTCCGGCTCGCTCACCGCGTAGCAGTCGCGGCGCCGCCCGTGGATCACGGGGACGAGGTACCGCTCGCGCTGCTCGGGGGTGCAGAACGACAGGGCGTTGGCCGGGCGCCACACCATGTCCCACAGCGCGCCGGTGAGCCGCCCGAGCTCCGCCTGGACGGTGACCTGCTCCAGGATGGTGAGGCCGGCGCCGCCCCACTCCACCGGCATGTTGACGGCCTGCAGGCCGCTGTCGAGCACGGCGTCGCGGATCTCGGTGTGGGCCTGCGGCGGCAGGCCGTTGTTCTCCTCGCAGTCGAGCTCGTACTTCATGATGAACCCGGTCAGCTCGCGGGCCGCGCTCCTGAGCTCTTCCTGACGGGCGGTGAGACGGAAGTCCATGCGGGTGACTCCTCCGGATCGGGGTGGGGAAGGTGGCTTCAGACGGGGGGTGGGGGAGGGGCTTCAGACGGGGGGAGGGGCTTCAGACGGGAGTGGGGAAGGGGCTTCAGACGGGAGTGGGGAAGGGGCTTCAGACGGTGGTGGGCAGGGCGAGCGCCCGGGTGCCGCGCTTGATGAGCTCGTTGGCGATGATCAGGCGCTGGATCTCGGAGGTTCCCTCCCAGATGCGGTCGACCCGCAGCTCGCGGTACATGCGCTCCACGGGGTACGAGCGGTCGTAGCCGCGCCCGCCGAAGATCTGCACGCACCGGTCGATCACCCGCCCGGCGGCCTCACTCGCCGCGAGCTTCGCCGTCGACGCCTTGGCGTGCAGCGTCTTGCGGTCGGTGCCCGGCTGGTCCGCCTCCCAGGCGACCTGGTGGGTGTACGCGCGGTTCACGGCGATGTCGACCGCGCAGTCGGCGAGCATGCCCTGGATCAGCTGGAAGTCGGCGATGGGGGAGCCGAACTGACGGCGTTCGACCGCCCAGCCACGGGCGAGTTCCAGAGCCCGTTCGGCGGCGCCGACCGTCCGGGCGGCGATCATCAGCCGCTCGTCGGTGAACCACTCCTTGGTCAGCTCGTAGCCGTTGCCGACCCCGCCGAGCACGTCCTCGTCGGGGACGAAGACGTCGGCGAAGGTGAACTCGGGGTGCCCGTTCACCGCGGAGTGCATGAACCGCGGGACGCGCGTCATCTCGACCCCGGGCGCCTGCTTGTCGACGAAGAACAGGGTCGCGGCCCGCTCCGGGCCCGCATCGGCCTGCACCAGCAGGAAGTCGGCGATGTCGCCGCAGGTGACGAACCACTTCTCGCCGTTCAGCAGCCAGCCGCCCTCGGTGCGGGTCGCGGTGCTCGTACCCGAGCCGGGGTCCGACCCGGCCCCGGGCTCGGTCACCGCGAACGCGTCGAAGCGCTCGCCCCGGATGACGGGGATCAGGTACTTCTCGCGCTGGGCCTCGGTGCCGTACGCGAGGACGTTCGCGGGCCGCCAGGGGATGTCCCAGAGGCAGTTGGTGACCTTGCCGAACTCCTCCTCGACGATGACCTGGTCCAGCAGGGACAGACCGGCACCGCCCCACTCGGCGGGCATGTTGATGGCGTAGACGCCGGCGTCGACGGCGGCCCGGGTCAGTTCCCGTACGGTGTCGGCGGGCAGCGGGCCGCCCGCCTCCTCGGACTGGTCCTCGTACCTCATCAGGAGCTGTGCGTAGGCGGCGGCGCGGGCCTTCAGTTCGGCCTGCTCGGGGGTGTAACGGAAGTCCATGGTGTCTCCTCCGGATGGTGGGGGCGGGGCGGATCAGTGCAGGACGGCCCGGGCGTCCAGGGCCAGGGCGCCGTCCGGACGGACCAGCAGCGGATTGACCTCGATCTCGGCGATCTCCGGATGCGCGGCGGCCACGGTGGTGATGCGCTCGATCACGGCGGCCGCGGCGGTCACGTCGACGGCCGGCCGGCCGCGTACGCCCGCGAGGAGCGGGGCGGTTCGCAGGCCGCGCAGCAGGGCCTCGGCCCGCTCGGCCGGCACGGGCGCCAGCGAGAAGGCGACGTCCCGCAGCGTCTCGGTGAGGACTCCGCCGAGCCCGACCATGGCCACCGGCCCGAACCGGGGGTCGTGGTTCACGCCCACGATCAGCTCGATGCCGTCCGTGAGGTCGGCCATCGCCTCGACCGAGTAGGCCGGCGCGCCGAGCCGGGCGTGCATGTCCCGGTACGCGGCGAGCAGGGCGTCCCGGTCGGCCAGGCGCAGCGCCACGCCGCCCGCGTCGGACTTGTGCAGGAGGTGGAGTGCCTTCAATACGTAGGGGCCGTCGAACTCCCCGGCCGCGGCGAGCAGTCCGGCCTCGTCGGTGACCTCGCGCGCGGGCGGGAACGGCACCCCGGCCGCCGCGAGCAGCGCCCGTATTCCGTGGTAGCCCGGGTCCCGCAGCGGGACGGCGGCGGGCGGCAGCGGGGGTACACCGGTGGGCCCGGCGGCGCCCCGGCCGGTCATCGCCACCAGCGCGCGGGCGGCGTCCTCGGTGGCCGAGAACACCGGCACGCCCGCCTCCGCCAGCACCCGACAGCTCGGTGACTGCGGATACATCGACTGCACGACCAGCGGCTTCGGCGCCGAGGCCAGATGCCCGACGATCTCCTTCGCGGCCCGCGTCTCGCCCTCCGCGAGCACGGAGCCACCGGCCGGGCCGCCGCCGAGGCCGCCTTCGGAGGCGGCATAGCCCCCGAAGTAGCCCGTCATCAGCACGGCATCCACCTCGTCGGCGCCGAGGAGCCCACCGACCGCGTCGGCGTACGAGAGGGGGCGCTGCTCGCCCATGCCGGCGAGGTCGACCGGGTTGCCGACCGCGGACTGCTCCCAGAGCACGGTCCGCAGCCGCTCCTGGGTCGGGGCGCCGAGTTCCGGCACGACGAGCCCCGCCTCCTCGGCCGCGTCGGCGGCGACGGCACCGTGGCCGCCGCCATCGGTGAAGACCGCGGTCCGCCGTCCCTGCGTCCGCGGTTCGTGCGTCCGCGGTTCGTGCGTCCGCGGTTCCTGCGTCCGCCGACCCGGCCCGGCGCTCAGGGCGGCCAGGACGACCGTCATCTCGCGTGGCGTACGGACCAGTTCCACGCCCGCGTCGCGGCAGGCGGCGGCCACGACGTCGGCGGAGGAGGTGAGCGCCCCGGTGTGCGACTGGGCGCTGCGGGCGGAGGCGCTGCCCCGGCCGGCGGTCAGCAGGACCACGGGCTTGCCCGCGGTGGCGGCGGCCCGCGCGAACGCCCGGCCGTCGCCGAAGTCCTCGGCGTACACGGCGATGGCCGAGGTGCCCTCGTGCCAGGCGCAGTCCTCGACGAGGTCGACGAGGGTGACGTCGGCCTGGTTGCCGAGCGAGACGAAGCGGGAGAAGCCCAGGCCGTGCGGAGTCCCGCGGAGCTGGAGTTCGAGGGCGAGGTTGCCGCTCTGGCTCAGCAGGGCGACACCGCCGGGCGCGAACCGGTCCGAGGCGAGGTACAGCTCGGTGGTGTTGTCGGCGATGCCCAGGCAGTTGGGCCCGACGAGGACGGCCCCGGCGGCCCGGACGCGCTCGGCGACCGCCCGCTGCCGTGCCAGTCCCGCGGCACCGGCCTCCGCGAAGCCGGCGGTGATCGCGACGACGGCCTTCGCGCCGCACGCCAGGGCGTCGTCCACGGCGGCCTCGAAGCCGGCGCCGGGCACGGAGATCACCACCAGCTCGACGGGCTCGCCGATCTCGGCGAGCGACGTGGCGGCGGTCCGGCCGAGCACGGTGCCGCCGCGCCGGTTCACCAGGTGCACGGGGCGTCGGCCGGGGGCCCGCAGGGCCTGGGAGGCCACCGCGTGGCCGTACTTGGCGGGGTCGTCGCTGGCGCCGACGACGGCGACGGAGGCCGGGTCGAAGAGCGCGGTCAGATCACGTCGCATGTCAGCGCTCCACTCGGAGCGCGGAGTTGGGGCAGCTCTCGGCACAGGCGCGCGCGGCTTCCTCGGCGGCGGGCGGCACGTCGAGGACGAGGACCTTCGCGTACCCCCATTCGTCGAGTTCGATCAGCTCCGGGGCATGTTCCTGGCACAGCCCGTAGCCCTGGCAGCGGGTGGAGTCCAGCAGGAGTTTCACGGGGTCGTTCCTTTCAGCGCGGGCAGCGGGATGGAACCCGGCAGCGGGGTACGGGTGGCGGGCGCGTCCGCGATCCGGGGCACGGGCACGGCGAGGCGGTGCGGGTCGCTCCCGGGAGCGCAGGCGGGGCACGGGGTGGCGAGGTGGGAACGGGTGAGTGCGGGGAAGGCGCGCAGGAGGCTCCCGGCGTTTCCCGCGGCGGCGTCGAGCAGGCCGCAGGCGCCGCGTCCGGGCAGGCCCGCCGACCATCGCTCCAGGTGCGCCACGGTGTCGGGGCCTGCGCAGCCCGTGGCGAGGGCGGTCAGTGCGCCGTGGATGGCCGTCGTACCCGAGACACAGACGCCGCACTGACGGGAGCTCTCGGCCGCGAGGTGGCCGACGGCGTCGGCGGCGACGGTGACCGGGCAGGTTCCGCCGCTGAGGAAGCGGACGGCTCCACAGCCGAGCGCGGTGCCCGCGGCGGTCAGCGTGTCCGGTTCGAGGGGGAGGTCCAGGGCGGAGGCGTCGACGAGTCCGCCGAACAGCCCGCCCATGAGGGCCCCGGCCGCGTCCGGCGTCCCGTGGGCGGCCGCGAGGGCACGCAGCGGGGTGCCGTACGGGACCTCGGTGAGCACCGGTGCCCCGGGCCCGCCGGAGAGCGTGACGAGGGTGGTGCGGGCGATGCGCCGGCGCAGGTCGGGACGGGCCGCGGTGAGGGCGATGCGGGCCAAGGTCTCGACGTTGGCGACCAGGGTCGGCGCGCCGCCCACCCCCCGTTCGAAGGGGCGTGGCGGCTTGGCGACGGGGAGGGCGGGGCCGCCGTCGATCCTGCGGACCACCGCGCTCTCCTCGCCTGCCACATAGGTGTGGTCGGTCTCGACCACCTCGACGGGCAGGGGCGGTTCGTGTTCGGCGAGGGCCCGGCGGACGCGGGCAGCGGCCTCCGGGTCCGAGAGGTAGACGTAGCCGCGTACGGCCCCGGTGACCTCGGCGGCCAGGGCGAGGCCGTCGAGGACCAGGTGGGGGCGGGCCCGCAGCAGCCAGCGGTCCTTGACCGAACCCGGCTCGCCCTCCTCGCCGTTGGCCACGACGACCGGGGCGCCGGCGGGGTCACCTGTGCTGCGGTCACCTGCGCCGGGGCCGCGTTCGGCGCGGTCGGGTACGCCGCGGTCGGGTAGACCGCGCTCGCGGACGGCGCGGTCAGGTACGCCGCTTTCGGGTACGGCGTGGTCGGGTACGCCGCGTTCGCGTACGGCGCGGTCGTGCAGGCCGCGTTCGCGTACGGCGCGGAGTTTGACGGCGGCCGGGAAGCCGGCCCCGCCACGGCCGCGCAGCCCGGACGCGGCGAGATGGCGCAGCAGCTCGTCCGGGCCGGTCGCGCCGGCGTAGCCGCCTGCGGCCCGGTAGGCCTCGGCGCTCTCCGCCACGTCGGGCGCGATACCGAGCACGCCGCCCGGGGGCGGTGCCGTCAGGTACCGGATCACGGTCATCGGAGGTCTCCTGTGCGGATGGGGGTACGCAGGGCCCGTACCGCTTCCTCGAGTGCGGTGCGGTCCCCTGCGGTGCGGCCGTAGCCCGCGCCCGGGAGGCCGATGAGCATGCGGTGGTGGTCCAGGACCACCTCGGCGGCGAGCAGCGCGGCAGCGCGATCGCCGGGGCGGACCCCGGCGGCCACGGCGGTCACCAGGTCGGTGACCTCGGCGAGGTAGCGGAGCCAGCTGTGCCGGCTGCCGCGCAGGACCAGACGTTCCACGCGGCGTCGTTCGGCGGCCTCCAGGACAGCCGCGGTGTCCGGGCCGTCCACCGGTGCCGTGGGCGGGCGGGGGAGCGAGGCGCGCAGGGCGGCGACCGCCGCGGGCAGTTCCCGCTCCGGCTCAGGGGTGAGACCGAGCCAGTCCAGACGCCGATGACCGCTCATGCGTGCCTCCGGGAAGGGGTGGGGGGCCGCCACGGCCGGGCCGGCGGTGGGGCGGGAGGGTGAGGCGGGTGGGGTGAGAGGGGCCGTTTCCGGCCCAGGACCAGCGCGAACGCCGAGGAATGCGGGCGTGGCGACAGGCAGCACATTGACTGACCGATCGGTCAGTGACTTGATTCACGGTAGCTGACCGATCGGTCAGCGTACAAGTCTTGACCCGGCGGAAATCAGCCAGCAATCTGGCTGTCCAATCGGTCAGCATGCTCGCGGCGTCCGCCCCGACGTGCTGCCCCCGCTGGCACGCCTCGACATCCGATCGCCGTACGCACGGCATGGAGGAGTCACCCGATGCAGTCCAGAGCGCCAGAAACACCACTCGACGAGCCCGGCCGCGAGACGCCCGGCGCGGCTCCCGGCCGGGCCGCCTCAGGCCCGCTGATCTCCCGTACGGACGACCCCGGGCCCGCACTGTCGGCCCGCTACTACACCGATCCCGACGCGTCCGCCGCGGAGATGCGGCACGTCTTCGCCAAGGCGTGGCAGCTCGTCTGCCACGAGTCCGACCTGCCGAACCCAGGGGCCCGGATCGCCGCCACGGTCGCGGACCGCGAGGTCCTGGTGGTGCGCACCGAGGACGGCGGCCTCGCCGCCCATCTCAACGTGTGCCGCCACCGGGGAACGCGGCTCGTCACCGCCCCGGAACGGGAGGGCAAGGCGATCCGCTGCCCGTACCACGGCTGGACCTACCGGCTCGACGGGGGCCTGGTCGGCGCCCCCGAGGCCCGGCAGATCCCCTGCCTCGACAAGCCCCGGCTCGGCCTGTTCCCCGCCCGCGCCGAGTCGTTCCTGGGCTTCGTCTTCGTCAACCTCGACCTCGACGCCGTTCCGCTGGCCGAGCAGTGCGCGGGCCTCGCCGAGGAGGTCGGCCACTACGCCGGGGCCGACCTGGTGCCCGTCGGCCGCAGCCGGATCCACGATCTGGCCGGCGCCGAGGTCCAGGAGGCCAACTGGAAGGTGGCGGTCGACAACTATCTGGAGGGATACCACGTGCCGGTCGCCCATCCCGGGCTGATGCGGCTGCTCGACTACCAGAACTACAGCTGCCGGACCGAGGAGTCGTACGCGCTCTTCGCCTCGCCACTGCGCGACAAGCCGTCCTCGAACTGGGCCGAGCGCCTCTACCAGCGCGTCGCCGCCCCCATGCCCGGCCTCGGCGAGGCCGACCGCAGGGTCTGGCGGTACGCCGTGATCTATCCCAACACGCTCATCGACTTCTACCCCGACCACGTACTGGCCTGGACCGCGATCCCGACGGCGGTGGACCGGGTGGCCGTACCCGGCGCGTTCTACACCCGACGCGGTACGAGCCTGCGCACCCGGCTGGCCCGGCGCCTGAACATCCACATCGGTTGGATCACCAACGACGAGGACGCCGAGCTGGTCGCCCGCGTCCAGAAGGGGCTCTCCACCCCCGGGTTCGAGCCCGGGCCCCTGTCACGCCGCGAGTCGGCCGTCGGCTGGTTCGCCGCCCGCATCCGGGCCGACCTCGACGCCGCGGAGCGGTGAGCCCCACCCGCCGCACCCTGCCGCCGGGCAAGCCGTCCCGCCGTAACGCACGTTCGGGCGAGCCGTCCCGCCGCGACGCACCGGCCCGCCGCACCGCGTGGCGAGCTGCCCCGCCGTAACGCACCGCCCCGCCGCACCGCACCGCCGGGCGCGCTGCCCCGCCCTACCGCACCGCCGGCGTGGCAACCCTCCACGCGCTGACGCACCGTTCGTTCCCCCGCCGTCCCCCTGCGGCCCTACGGAGAGGACCCCCATGTCCCCCGAGGCACGTCCCCTGTCCCGCCGCTCGCTCCTCCGCGCCGGCACCGCCGCGGCCCTCGGTCTCACCGCGGCCGGCTGCGGCTTCTCCTCCGAACCCGACCCGGCCGGCAAAGAGGCCGGCGACAAGCCGATCGACGTCAAGGTCGACGGCGACCTGGTCTACTTCAACTGGGCCGACTTCGTGGACCCGGCCGTCTTCGAGGGCTTCTCGAAGGAGTACGGCGTCAAGGTCGTCCAGTCGAACTTCGACTCCATGGAAGGCATGGCGGCCAAGCTCAACGCCGGGAACCGCTACGACATCATCTTCCCCACCGCGAAGTGGGCGCAGCGCCTCGGCGCCGGCGGCAAGCTCCGCACGATCGACCACGCGCGCCTCAAGAACGCCGAGGCCGTCTTCGGCAGTTACGCGTACTTCGCCGACCCCTGGTACGACAAGGGCTCCGCGCACACCGTCCCCTTCACCATGTACAAGACCGGCATCGGCTGGCGCAAGGACCGGCTCGGCGACCTGACCGGCTCCTGGGACGACCTGTGGAACGCCAAGGCCAAGGGCAAGGTCTTCGTCCTCGACGACCGCGACGAGGTGCTCGGCATGGGCGCGCTCAAACACGGCCTCGACCTCACCACCGAGGACCCGGACGACCTCCGGACGATCACCGAGTCCCTGCGTACGCTCCGCCCCCGCCTGCGCGGCTTCTCCAGCGACAGCTACAACAACCTGCTCAACGGCAACGCCGACATGACCCAGGCGTGGAGCGGGGACATGGCCGCCATGCTCGCCCAGGCGAAGGACCCTTCCGTCTTCGGCTTCGAGGTCGCCCGGGAGGGCGCCCCCGTCAACTCCGACTGCTACGCCATTCCCGCCAACGCGCAGCACCCCGGCACCGCGATGCTCTTCATCGACTACATGCTCCGCCCGGAGAACGTGAAGAAGAACATCGAGTACATCGGCTACCCGATGCCGGTCCACGGCAGCGAGGACACCTACACCGCGCTCGTGGAGCCCTTCCCGCAGTGCCAGGTGACGGCCGGCGACCTCAAGGACGACCTCTTCTTCCGCAACGGCACCGCCAAGGGCGAACGAGCCCGCGACGCCGCCTGGACCGATGTGAAGGCCGGCTGACATGGCACGACGCGACCGTACCGGTTCGGCCGCCCGCCCGCCGGTCCCCCACGGGGGACCGGCCGCGGCGGGGGCCCGGCTGTGGACCTGGCTCATGCTCCCCGGCACCCTCTGGATGACCGGCTTCCTCGTCGTCTCCCTGCTGCTGGTCGGCACGCTGGCGTTCGGCACCACGGACCAGCTCGGGAATCCGCACTTCGGCCTGGACTTCGGCAACATCGCGGCCCTCGCCGACCCGGCGTACCGCACCGTCCTGCTGCGCTCCCTCGGCTACGCCCTGATCACATGCGTCGTCTGCCTTGCCGTGGCCTACCCCGTCGCGTACGCCATCGCGCTGTGCGGAGGGCGCTTCAAGAACCTGCTGATCGCGGCGATCGTCGTACCGTTCTTCGCCAACTACCTGGTGCGGATGTACGGCTGGTCCGTCGTCCTCTCCGACGACGGACCGCTGCTGAAGGCCCTGCGGGCGATCGGCCTCGCCGACGGAGACACCAAGATCCTGCAGTCCGGCTTCGGCGTCATGGCGGGACTCGTCTACGGCTTCGTGGTGTTCATGATCATCCCGCTGTACGCGGCCCTGGAGCGCATGGACACCTCGCTCATCGAGGCCGGCCGCGACCTGTACGGCGGCCCGCTGCGCACCTTCTTCTTCGTCACCGTGCCCGCCACGCGGCAGGGGGCCGCGGCCGGCTGCGTCCTGGTCTTCCTGCCCGCCATGGGCGACTTCGTCAGCGCCCAACTCATGGGAGGCCCCGACCAGATCATGATCGGCAACCTGATCCAGGACAAGTTCTTCCAGGGCCAGAACTGGCCCCTCGGCTCCGCCCTGACCATGCTGCTGATGGCGGTGCTGTTCCTCGGGATGCTCGGCTACCTGCGGCGCACCCGCAAGGACGAGGCGGAGGCGACCCGATGACCCTCCGCCCGGCCCGCCGTGGCCGCCGCCGGGGCGCCGAGCGCCGCCCCCGCTTCGCCCTCGCGGTCACCGTCGTCTTCTTCGCGCTGCTCTACCTCCCCATCGCCGTCGTCGTCCTCTTCTCCTTCAACTCGCAGAAGTCCCTCACCGTCTTCCAGGACTTCAGCCTCCGCTGGTACCAGGCCTTCCTCCACGACGACGTGCTCCTCGACTCGGTCGGCATGAGCCTGCAGGTCTCCCTCGTCGCCATGGCCGGCTCGCTGGTCCTCGGCGTGGCCCTGGCCCTCGGCCTGGTCCGCGGCCGCGGCCGCCTCGGCTCCTTCGCCGGCCTGGTCATGCTCGTCCCGCTGATCACCCCGGAGATCGTCACCGGAGTCGCGGCGATGCTGCTCTTCAAGGGCCTGGGCATCACCCTGTCGACCACCACCGTGATGCTGGCCGAGATCACCTTCTCCATCTCGTACGTGACGGTGATCCTGCGGTCCCGCATCGCCGCACTCAACCCCGAGGTCGAAGAGGCCGCGATGGACCTCGGCGCCACCCGCCGCCAGGCGCTGCGCCTGGTGACCCTGCCCGCCCTGCTCCCCAGCATCCTCGCGTCCGCGGTACTGATCTTCGCCCTCGTCTTCGACGACTTCGTGCTCGCCTACTTCACCACCGGCGTCGACCCGCAGCCGCTGTCCGTACGCATCTACTCGGCGATCAGGTTCGGCGTCCAGCCCACCATCAACGCCGTCGGCACCCTGATGCTCGCCGGATCCATAGCGCTCATCGCCCTCGCACTCGCCATCCCGCGCCTCTTCGGCCGCCGCGGCGGCCTCGATCTGCTCTCCGGGAAGTGACACCCATGCAGCACCCGCACCCCGCCGTCCGGCTCGACCAGGTCAGCAAGCAGTACCCCAAGTCCGAGGCGTACGCGCTCGACGGCGTCTCGCTCGACATCGCGCCGGGCGAGTTCTTCTCCCTCCTCGGACCTTCCGGCTGCGGCAAGACCACTCTGCTGCGGATGACCGGCGGCTTCGCCGATCCCACGGCGGGAAGCGTCCTGCTCGACGGTGAGGACGTCACCGGGCTGCCGCCCGACAAGCGCAACGTCAACACCGTCTTCCAGAGCTACGCCCTCTTCGACCACCTCTCGCTGGCGGACAACGTGGCCTTCGGCCTCAAGCGCAAGGGCGTCGCCCGGGGCGAGATCCGCCGGCGCGTGGCCGACATGCTCGACCTCGTCCAGCTCGGCCACCTGGCCGAGCGCAAGCCGGGCACGCTCTCCGGCGGCCAGCGGCAGCGTGTCGCGCTCGCCCGCGCCCTGGTCAACCGCCCTCAGGTGCTCCTCCTCGACGAGCCGCTGGCTGCCCTCGACCTCAAGCTCCGCCGTCAGATGCAGGTCGAGCTCAAGCAGATCCAGCGCGAGGTCGGCATCACCTTCGTCTTCGTCACCCACGACCAGGACGAGGCGCTGACCATGTCGGACCGTCTCGCCGTGATGAACGAGGGGCGCGTCGAGCAGTGCGGCACGCCGGAGGACGTGTACGAGCGCCCGACGAGCGGCTTCGTGGCCTCCTTCATGGGCACGTCGAACCTGGTCCCCGGCACCTACCGCGCCGGCGAGGTCGTCCCCGACGCGGGCGGCCCCGCGCTGCCCGTGGGTCCCCGCTCAGGCGTCGCCGACGGCAGCCGGGTCAGCCTCTCGATCCGCCCCGAGAAGATCTGGCTCTCCGACTTCGAACCGGGTATGGCCAAGGTCGGCGGAGTCGTCCGGGAGACCGTCTACTCCGGCCCCACCACGACGTACTTCATCGAACTCGCCCCCGGCGTCACCGTCTCCGTACTGGAGCAGAACACGATCCGCTCGCGTATGGAGGACCGCTGGAGCGGCGGCGAGGAGGTCGAGATCGGCTGGAAGCCCGAACACTGCCTGGTGCTCGACTGACCCGCCGCGCCCCACTGGTCCCGACCGGAGGTACACCCCCATGAACCACGACATCATCGTGCTCGGCGCGGGTCTCGCCGGACTCGCCGCCGCACGCGATCTGGCCGCGGGCGGAGCCGACGTCCTCGTCGTCGAGGCCCGCGACCGGGTCGGCGGACGCGTCGAGCAGACCGAACTCCCCGACGGCCGCCTCGTCCAGCTCGGCGGAGAGGTGGTGGGCCGGGCGCACACCGCGTACACGGCCCTGGCCGCCGAGCTCGGCCTCACCCTGGTCCCCAGTTACGTCGCCGAACCCGGCGCTCTCGCCCGCGCCACCCCCGAAGGCGTCTCCGCCGGCGACCCGCCCCACTGGTTCGGCCCCGGTGACGACGCCTGCCACCGGAAGGCCACCGCCGCCTTCACCGCGCTCGCCGCGACCGTCGACCCCGCCGACCCCTGGTCCCACCCCGACGCCACGGCCCTCGACCGGCTCTCCGTGGGCGGCTGGCTGCGCTCCGAGGGGGCGACCCCGGCCGTCGTACGACTCTGGGAGATCGGCCAACTGGCCCTTGCCGACGGCTCGTACGAACGCACCTCCCTGCTCGCCGCCCTGCGCAAGCACGCCGCCGTACCCGGTGACGGGCACTACGAATACGACGCCTGGGAGGGCCTGCGGGTGGCGGAGGGCTCGGCCACGGTGGCCCTGCGCATGGCCGCGGAGCTCGGCGGGCGGGTCCGTACGGGCGCGCCCGTCGAGGCCGTCGCGGTACGGAGGTCCGGCGGCTGCACCGTACGCCTGGTGGGCGGCGAGACCCTCACCGCCGGCGCCGTCGTCAGCGCGCTGCCCGTCGGTCCGCTCCGCTCGGTCGCCGTCACCGGTGTCTCCGACGAGCGCCTCGCCTCGCTGCACCGGCAGCGCCACGCGGTCGCCGCCAAGTTCGCCGCCGCGTACGAGGAGCCGTTCTGGCGCGCCCGCGGACTGAGCGGCCTCTCCGAATGCGAGGGCGTGCTCGGCAGCACCTGGCCGCAGAGCGAGGGCGTCCTCTCCGCGCTCGTCCCGCCCGAGCGGTACGGCGTGCTCCTCGGCATGCCGCCGGCGCTGCGCACCGCCGAACTCCTTGCCGAGGTGGCCCGTCTCTACGGGGCGGAGGCGCACCGGCCGTTCGCCACGTACATCCGCATGTGGGGTACCGACCCGTGGACCCAGGGGTACGTCACGCACTGGACCCCCAGTGATGTCATGGCCGTGGGACCTCGCCACGGCACCCACGAACCGCCGTTCTATGTCTGCGGATCCGACCAGTGGGTGGCCGGCTACATGGAAGGCGCCGTACGCACCGGCCGTGCGGCGGCGAAGGAGGCTCTGACCCGTGGCTGACACACTGGCGAACCACATCGGGGGCGCTGACCGCCCCTCCGCCTCCGGCGAGACGATGGAACTGGTCGACCCCGCCACGGGCGAGGTCCACGGCCACGCACCCCGGTCCGGCCGGGCCGACACCGACGCGGCCTGCGCGGCGGCGTCAGCGGCGTTCTCGCACTGGTCGGCGACCACCCCGGCCACCCGCCAGCGCGCCCTGCTCGGCATCGCCGATGCCCTCGAGGCACACGCGGACGCCCTGGTCGAGGCCGAGTGCCGGGACACCGGCAAACCGGCGGAGCGCTTCCGGGAGGACGAACTCCCGGCGATCGTCGACACGGTCCGCTTCTTCGCCGGAGCCGCGAGGACCCTGCCGGGCGCCGCCGCCGCCGAGTACACCGAGGGCCGTACCTCGCTGCTGCGCCGCGAACCGGTCGGCGTGTGCGCCCAGATCACCCCCTGGAACTACCCGCTGATGATGGCGGCCTGGAAGTTCGCGCCGGCGATCGCGGCCGGGAACACCACCGTGCTGAAACCGGCCGACACCACCCCTTCCTCCGCGGTGCTCCTGGCCCGCATCGCGGCGGCGCACCTGCCACCGGGCGTACTCAACGTCGTCTGCGGCGACCGCGACACCGGCCGGGCGCTCACCGCACACCGGGACGTCGCCCTGATCGCCGTCACCGGAAGCGTACGGGCGGGCCAGGAGATCGCGGCCGCCGCGGCCACCGGCCTCAAGCGACTGCACCTGGAGCTCGGCGGGAACGCCCCGGTCATCGTCCACGAAGACGTGGACGTGGAGGCCACCGCGGCGGCCCTCGCCGAGGTCGCGTACTACAACGCCGGCCAGGACTGCACCGCGCCCAGCCGCCTCCTGGTCCACGAGCGCGTGTACGACGCGTTTCTCGCGGCCTTCGCCGCCGCGGCGGCCGCTCCCGCGTACCGCGAGGCCGCCTTCGGCCCGCTGAACAACGCGAACCAACTGGCCGCGGTCGAGGCACTCTTGAGCCGTCTTCCGTCTCACGCCGAGATCGTCACCGGTGGAAAGGTCCTTTCCCGCCCCGGCTTCTTCCACCCGGCGACGGTCGTGGCCGGCGTCCGTCAGCAGGACGACATCGTCCAGGAGGAGACCTTCGCCCCCGTGGTGACCGTCCAGCCCTTCCGCACCGAGGAGGAGGCACTCCACCTGGCCGACGACGTCCGCTTCGGCCTCGCCGCCGGGATCTGGACCACGAACCACGACCGTGCGATGCGCGCCACCCGCGCCCTGCGCACGGGCATCGTCTGGGTCAACACCCACGGCACCACGGTCTCCGAAATGCCCCATGGCGGCGTCAACCACTCCGGGTACGGCAGCGACCTCTCCCTGGCGGGCCTCCTGGACTACACCCACCCGAAGCACGTCATGCTGTGACATCGGGACACGTCCGGAACACGTTCGGAAACCCTCGCGTGTTACTTGCCGGTAAGGAATGATGGGGGACAACCATTCCACACGCGGGGGCTGAGGCAGCGGTGACGACTTTCGAGGAACGGACCAGGGTGCACGCCTTCCGGGACGACGCCCTGGGAGAGCACGACGCCGTCGGTCTCGCCGCCGCGATCCGGCGGGGCGAGGTCGGTGCCGCCGAGGTCGCCAGGGACGCGGCGGAGCGGGTACGGGCGGTCGAGGCGGAGCTCAACGCCGTCCAGGCGTACGTCGACGTCCCGGCGGCCGCCACCGGCGCCGGCGGTGCCTTCGCCGGGGTGCCGACCTTCGTCAAGGACAACACCGAATACCGCGGCCTGCCCACCGGCCACGGCAGCGCGGCCTTCACTCCGCGCACCGCGCGACGGCACGCGCCGTTCGTCTCGCAGTTCCTGAGCAGCGGCGTCACGGTGCTGGGCAAGACCCGGCTGCCCGAGTTCGGGTTCAGCCCGACCACGGAGTACGAGGGCGCCGAGCCCGTTCGCAACCCGTGGAACACGGGGTACTCGGCGGGTGGCTCCTCGGGCGGCAGCGCCGCGCTCGTCGCCGCCGGAGCGGTCCCGATCGCGCACGCCAACGACGGCGGTGGCTCGATCCGTATCCCCGCCGCCTGCTGCGGTCTCGTCGGTCTCAAGCCGACCCGCGGACGGGTCGTGGCGAACGCCGAGAGCCGTCGGTTGCCGATCGACATCGTCTCCGACGGTGTCGTGAGCCGTTCCGTGCGGGACGCCGCCGCGTTCTTCGCCGCCGCCGAGACGTACTGGCGCAACCCGAAGCTGCCGCCCGTGGGGCTGGTCGAAGGACCCTCGGAGCGGCGTCTGCGCGTCGGCTTCCTGCTGGACTCGCCGAACGGTGTCCACTCCGACGCGACCACCCGGTCCGCCGTCACGGAGACCGTGGCCACGCTCGAACGGCTCGGCCACACGGTGGAGCCGGTGGAGCTGGACGTCGACCCGCGCTTCACCGACGACTTCCTCACCTACTGGGGGCTGCTGTCGTTCCTCATCGGTGCCACCGGCCGGACCCTCGGGGCCGACTTCGACCGGCACCGCATGGACGGCCTCAGCCGGGGTCTGCGCGACACCTACGTCGAGAACTGGCGGCGTACTCCGGGTGTGCTGCGGAGGCTCAAGCGCACGAGGGAGGCGTACGCGGCGTCGTTCCGCGGACTCGACCTCATCCTTTCCCCCGTACTGGCCCACACCACGCCCCCGATCGGCCACCTCGGCCCCACCGTGCCCTACCCGGCGTTGATCGAACGGATCCTCGCGTACGTCGCGTTCACGCCCCTCAACAACGTCGTCGGCACGCCGTCGATCTCGGTGCCCGCCCCGGGCGCCACGGAGGACGGGCTGCCCGTCGGCGTCATGCTCTCCGGCCGCCCCGGCAGTGAACGGACACTGCTGGAGGTGGCGTTCGCCCTGGAGGCCGAGCACCCCTTCCCGCGTATCCAAGGCTCTTGAGACCGCGACCGGACTCCGGGGCCCCGCGGTGCCGACGGGCGCTCACGCGCAGCGTCCACGTACGGCGCCGACGAACGACGTGCTGTCAGCGTCCTTCGAAGGGCCATGACGTGATGTCGCGGTAGCGGATCGGTCCCGGACCGCGGCCGAAGTTGCTGCCGACGAGGTGCAAGCGCGCCGCCTGCCACGGCCGGCCGGTGAATCCGGAGAGCCCGGCGGCCGCCGCCACCACGCACGACGTGTCGTCGCGACGAGCGCGGGCCAGGGTGAGATGCGGCCGCAGGGGCCGGCCCGCGAAGGGGACACCGCACTCCTCGACGACGGCGCGCACCTCGGTGGCGAGCAGGTGCAGTCCTTCCAGGTCCCCGTCGATCCCGCTCCACAGCACGCGCTCGTCGAAATGGCCGCCGCCGCGCAGCGCCAGTTCCAGCGGAGGGCGCGTCGCCGCCAGGCGCGCGAGGGGCGGCCGCAGCAAAGGCACCGCCGTGACCGGGAGCTCCCCGAGGAACGCCAGGGTGATGTGCCAGTCCTCGATGCGGTTCCACCGCATGCGCGCGTACGCCTCGTAGGCAGGGCCGAGCGCCCGCGCCAGCTCGTCCTTCGCCTCGTCGGGCGGGGCGAGGGCGATGAAGACGCGTATCGTCTCCGCCGTCCCCGCCAGGGGCTGTTCGCCCGCGCCGGGCTCCGTCGCCTGCCTGGACGGATCGGTCATCGTCGCTTCCCTGCTCGGTGTGCGGCCGGTACGCGCGCCACCTGATGACACGCCGTCCGACCTGCACTCTCACTTCTTGCCGACCCGAGGGTACGGGGTGTCCGGGCCGCGCCGCCAAGGCCACCGCGCATCACCCGGACGCACGGTGGCCTGTGGCGGGGGCGGGCTCGGAGCAGCAGCCGGCTCTACCAGATCGCCTCGACCCACTCCGGGTGGTCGATGAACGGGTTGCGGTTGCCCTGGTAGGTGCTGTGGATGACGTCGTTGCGGCGTTCCTCGAAGGCGCTCGGCGGGTCCAGCTCGTTCCACTGCTTCAGGATCGAGAGGCGGCCGTGGTAGGGGACACTGCCGTTGGTGGTCGAGTCGTTGGGCTCCAGGTCGGCCCAGGCGTCGTCGCCCTCGTAGCGGACGGCCATGTAGAGGATCATGCGGGCAACGTCGCCCTTGTCCGCGTCGCGCGGCTCGAAGGAGTTGGAGTCCGTGTAGCTGCCGGACGCACCACTGACCGCGCTGCCGCCGTTGTCCCAGTCCTTGTTGCCGCGGGTGCTGTTGACCTGCACGTCGCACGCGCGCAGGTGGTGCAGGTCGGTGCCGGGGCCGGCCGAGGTGCCGAAGCTGCCGTGGGACTGGGCCCACACGTGCTCGCGGTTCCAGTCGCCCACGTCGCCGCCGTTGAGGGCCTTGCTGCGCGAGATGCCGCTGTACAGCAGGATCACGTTGCCGCTGTTGTTCGGGTCCTGGTCGGTGACCTTCAGGGCGTTCCACACCGCGTCGTACGAGATCTTGGACTGGCTGCTGATGATGGTGTGCAGGGAGGACTTCAGGCTGGTGCCGGTCTTGCCGATCGCGTTCTTGTAGTACGTGCTGTCGTACGCGTTCGTCGTGGCACTCGCGGGAGTCGCCGCGACCGTCGGAAGGGTGAGGCCGACGAGGACGGCGGACAGGGCGGTCGCCAGCGCCTTCCATCTGCCTATCTGCACACTGAACATGGGGGGGGTTCCCTTTCCCGGGGGCGGTATGCGTGGACGTGGCGCTCAGTCAACGGCGTGGCGGTCTACGCGTGTTGATGTCGTGCCGCCAGGAGAGTGACATGGGGGAGGGTGCGGCCGTGTAACCGGGAGAAGGCGTTTCAGTGACGTTCTCGCATACGGCGTAACGCCTGAGGGCCCGCCCGGCAGGTCGTCGGCGTGGGAGCCGGACCTCGCCGGCCTGCTCCCGCCATGACCGCCCGG
Organism: Streptomyces sp. NPDC046712; assembly: GCF_040645695.1. Classification (NCBI taxonomy): domain Bacteria; kingdom Bacillati; phylum Actinomycetota; class Actinomycetes; order Kitasatosporales; family Streptomycetaceae; genus Streptomyces; species Streptomyces sp. NPDC046712. The sequence goes on from NZ_JBEYYW010000010.1 coordinate 236,115, forward strand.
ACGGGCGGGCCGGCCGCCCTTTCGCTCCGTCGGCCCAGCGGGACCGTTCCCGGATGGCGCAGTGTCACAAACTGCGCACTAGTTGTATTCGAGTGTGTGCGCTTTCCGGTGCCCACGAGACAGCCACGGTGGACGCCTACCGGATGTTCACGAATGGAGCCCGCGACATGACCCCCGACCTCTTCAACAGCAATCCGGCCGAAGACGACAGAGAACGCAATGCCGGGCCCGCCCCCGCACCGTCCCCCCAGGCCGCCGTCCCTCCGCATCCGGCTCCTCGTACGCCCGCCGTTCCTGCCGAGCCGCCCACACCCGCTGCCGTGCACAGCGCCCCCGTCGTATCGGCGGCTCTTGGCGGCCCGAACCCCGTCGACGAGGCGATACGGCTGGGCCCGCCGAAGCACGAGCCGTCAGCGGCCCCGCCGGCCCCCACGGAACCGCCGGCCTCCACGGACCCGTCAGCCTCCACGGCCTCCGCGGAACCGCCGGCCTCCGCGGCCCCCTCGGAACCGCCGGCCTCCGCGGCCCCCTCGGAACCGCCGGCCTCCGTGGACCCGTCGGCTCAAGCGGACCCCTCGGAACAGTCGGACACGGCCGAGACCGGTGACGAGGCGATACGCACCCTTCTGTCGACAGCGGCAACCGAGCGTCCCGTGGAAGAGGTTGCGTCGCTGGTCGCCCGCCTCCAGGAGACCGGCGAGTTGTCCAGCCCCGCGGACGTGGCGCTCCGCGCAGCCGCCGTGTCCCGGCCCCTCGACGAAGTGCGACAACTGGTCGCGCTGCTCAACGCGTCGGGGTACGACCTCCACCAGGCCGAGACCACGCTGCGCGCCGCGGCGGTGGGGCGGCCGATCGAGGACGTGGTGCAGCTCGTCAACATCCTCGGAACCGACAGCAGCGACTGGCGCCCCGCCGGCGCGGAGACCGAGGAGCGCAAGGCCGGACCCGGCCAGGGCGACGGCGGGCAGGTCGGCAGTGACCCTCCTCCGGTCCTCGCCCCTTCCCCGAAGCGGCCACGAGGCTCCGCGAAGTGGCCGGGGTCGGCCCTGGACGGCGCACTGGCCGCAGGCCCCGGCAGCCACACCGCCTCCTCGGCACTGCGGTCGATGCTGCGCTGGCCGGCCGCGGGTGCCATGCTCGTCTGCGGCCTCGTCCATGTGCCGACGGACCTCGCGGACATGCGCGCGGGCGGCAACGCGGAGATGCTGTCCGTGGTCGTCACCGTGCTCTGCCTGCTATGCGGAGTATGGCTCGCGGTACGGGACACCATGATCGTCTGGGCGGCCGCCGCGGGGCTCGCCCTCGGCGTCATCGTGCTCCACGGCCTGGAGAGTGTCGGCAGGGTCGATCTGCTGAACAGCAGCCTCGGCTTCACGTACACCTGGGCGCGGGCGGCAGCGCTGCTGAGCGCCCTGGCCGTGGTCGCGCTGGCCGGCTCGACCCTGGTGCGTTACGCGAGGACGACCGGCGCGGCGGACAGCGCCTGAGCCGTCGAACTCCCGCGCCTGTACGGTCAGCTCGAGCGCCCCGATCGACCCACGACCTGCACCCGCGAGGGGGCGGAGCGGAACAGCGGGAACGGTCAAGACCGGGGCGCAGCCCGCTCGCCAGGTCGGTCAGACTCGGCCCGCATCTCCGAGCACGGCCGGCCCGCAGTCCTCCGGGAGGTTGGCGACGACGAGGGCGAACGCCTCCTCCAGGGTCTCCGGAGTGCCGACGGTCCCCACGCCCCTGGGTCCGCGCACCCAGAACCGGCCGTCGGCGCCTCGCGGGTAGACCTGCCCCCCGACGTGGGCGGCGGGCATTCCGGTGCAGCCGCTGAATACATGACTCCGTGACTCACCAGGGGGAAGAGCTGTCGCAGTCGCGGCTGCGCATAGGCCGCGCGGACGGTTTCCGCGTCGATCAGGTCGTGATTCCCGTCGAGAAGCATGTGCCATTCCCCGGCCACGATCTCAGCGGCACTGCGCGCGTCGGCGTTGTCCGTCATGTTCCTGCTCTCACCTCAGTAGGGGCGTTTGACGGGGCCTTCGACGTGGGCCCTCGACGTGTGCCGGTCACAACCATCCGCAGCGTTGTGCCTGCAGGGCCATCTGGAAGCGGTTCGCCGCGCCCAGCTGGGCCATCAGAATCTGCAGGCGACGGAAGAGTGTGCGGCGGCTGATACCCATCTCGCGGGCGATGACGTCGTCGCTCGCGCCGCCCGCGAGGAGCCACAGCAGGCGCCGGTCGGCGGGTGGCAGACCGCCCGGGCGCGCGGTACGGCCGTGGAACGGCAGGGCGTTCTGCCAGGACTGCTCGAACAGCGCCACGAGCGCGGACAGCAGACCGCACGGCTGCACCACCAGCATGGTGTTGTGCACGTCGGCCTCTTTGATCGACAACGACACGAGCGCGTACGCCTCGTCGATGATCACGAGTTTGACCGGCACCGACGGCAGCACCCTGGCCTGTTCACCGGCCTTGACGCACGGTTCGATGACGTCCTTCAGATGGCCCGGGTGCTCCAGCGACTCCCGCGAGTACACGACCCGTTGTGTCACACCGCGGGCGAGCGTGGCCAGCGCGTCGTCCGTGGCGCCGGGCAGAGGGAAGTACGGCGGAGACTCGAACTGCCGGATCTGATCGCGGGCGCTCGCCCAGGCGTGACGAATCCTGGGGCCGATGGCGTCGCCGGTGACGACCTCGACGAGATGGTCGTTGTACGCGGCGAGCCGCTGTCGCCGGAACGACTCGAACGCGCCGCCGACGGTGATGCGCGACTCCTCGACCTCGGCCGCCCGGTGCCGGGCGAGGATCTCCAGGCCGGCCGTGGGCGGAACCGGGGCCACCACGTCGCCGCCCTCCTCGGCGGCACTGGCCAGACCGGCGTCGACCAGAGCGCCGTACGCCGTGGCGAGTTCCGCACCGCCCAGACCGGCCGCGGCACCGATAGCGCTCAGCGGAGCAGGGGCCTGCTCCAGCAGCGCCAGATAGACCTGGCCCGCCGCGTGATCGATCCCCAGAAGCCGAAGCGCCTCGCCGATTTTCCCGCTTGTCATACGCCGCATTATCGACGGCTCCCGTCGGGGCCCGTGGCCGATCTGTGCCAGTGGCAGTCTTCGGCACCGAAGCCCCGCGGTGCGGGATACCGTCCGGGAGCCGCCGACGACCGGCGTCGGCGAGGGCGCCCGGGCCGCACCGGAAGGGAGAGCCGGACCTTGTCCGTGCGGCTCCGCTCGACCCTCGCCACCGAGGAACCCACCCAGAGGAAGGTGTACGACGTGGCGAAAGGCCGCAAGAACGGTCTCTACTCAGGGATCTCCGAGGAGCTGTCCGCCCTGATGCGGACCGGGTGGGCGGACACCGAGCGGCACGACCTGCGGCTCGACGAGCAGGCTCCGTACGCCGCCCGCCGCCGCGCCGCGCTGTCCGCTCGCTTCCCGGGCGAACGCCTCGTGATCCCCTCGGGGAATCTCAAGGTCCGTTCGAACGACGACACTTACCCGTTCCGGCCTTACTCGGGCTATGTGCACATGACCGGGGACCAGGCCCGGGACGGCGCGCTCGTCCTCGAACCCCGTGCGGACGGCGGCCATGACGCCTACTGCTACCAGCTGCCGCGGGACAGCAGGGACAACGACGAGTTCTGGACGGGCGCCCACGCGGAGCTGTGGACGGGCCGGCGCCGCTCCCTCGCCGAGTCGGAGCGCGTGCTCGGTCTGCCCTGCCGCGACGTCCGCACGGCGGCCGACGACCTGGCAGCCTCCTCCGGCGCGCCGACGAGGATCGTCCGCGGCATCGACCCGGCCCTGGAGGCCGCCGTCACCACCGACGAGGACCGCGACGCCGCACTCGAAGAGGCGCTGAGCGACCTCCGGCTCGTCAAGGACGTGTGGGAGCTCGCCGAGCTCCGCAAGGCCGTGGACTCCACCGTCCGCGGATTCACCGACGTCGTCGGAGAGCTCTCCCGGGCGATCGCGTCGTCCGAGCGCTGGATCGAGGGCACGTTCTTCCGCCGCGCCCGCCTGGAGGGCAACTCCGTCGGCTACGGCTCGATCTGCGCGGCGGGTGAGCACGCCACGATCATGCACTGGACGGACAACGACGGTCCGGTGCGCCCGGGGGACCTGCTCCTGCTCGACGCCGGCGTGGAGACGCGCACCCTCTACACCGCCGACGTCACGCGCACGCTCCCGATCAGCGGCGCGTTCACGCCCGTGCAGCGCACGGTCTACGACGCGGTGTACGAGGCCCAGGAAGCCGGTATGGCCGCAGTCAAGCCGGGCGCCGCGTACCGCGACTTCCACGAGGCCTCCCAGCGACACCTGGCGGCCCGGCTGGTCGAGTGGGGCTTCATCGAGGGGCCGGCGGATCGCGCGTACGCACTCGGTCTCCAGCGCCGCTTCACCATGGCCGGCACCGGTCACATGCTCGGACTGGACGTCCACGACTGCGCGCAGGCCCGGAACGAGGAGTACGTCGACGGCGTCCTGGAGCCCGGCATGGTGCTCACCGTCGAGCCCGGCCTGTACTTCCAGCCGGACGATCTCACCGTGCCCGAGGAGTGGCGCGGCATCGGAGTCCGGATCGAGGACGACCTGGTCGTGACCGAAGACGGTCACGAGAACCTGTCGGCCGGCCTGCCGCGGTCGGCGGACGACGTCGAGGCGTGGATGGCCCGGTTCACGGGCTGAGTGCGCCGTCGGAGGGGGCGGCGGCGCCGGACGGCACGGCGGACGCTGGTGCGGTCCGGCGCTGCCGGGGTGACCATGGGAGGCATGGAGGAAGCCCATCCGGTGGCCGCTCCGGGCGGGCGGCTTCAGGAGCTGACCACCACGCCATTCCTGCTCGTGGGCGGCGGCCGCGGGCGTGTGCCGCTACGGCCTCGGGACGTACGGCCTGGTCTCACCCCACGGGGAGGCGTCGGATGAGCGAGCCGACCCCCGTCGAGGAACTCGTCAGCGGCGCGGCCCAGAACGCCGGCGGCTGGCTGGGCGCGCTGCCGGTGGCACAGGTGGCCACCAGTGCCGACGGAACGATCGTGCGCTGGAACCGGGCCGCTGAAGGGCTGCTCGGCTACAGCCCGCAGCAGGTGATCGGACGGCACATCGCCGAGCTGCTGCACCCGGGCGCGGACCGGAGCCTCGGCCGGTCGCTCTGGGAGGCCGCGGCCGGCGGGCGGGGGGTCATGGGCACGGTCACCGCCTGGCACCGCGACGGGCACCCGGTGGAGGTGGAGATCTGGGCAAGCCCCGTACCCGACCGGCATGACGACGCCTCCGCGGTCCTGCTCTTCGCCGCCGAGGCCCACGCCGCGCGGCGTATCCGCGGATCCTCGGCGGTGTGGGACGGGCTGTTCGCCCGCTCTCCGGTCGGTATCGCCGTCCTGGACACCCAGCTGCGGTTCCTGCGGGTCAACCCGGCCCTGGAGCGGATGAACGGCCTGTCGGAGTCGGCCCATGTCGGCCGGACCCTGTCCCAGCTGCTGCCCGAGGTGAACGCCGAGGACATGGAGGCGGCGATGCGGCAGGTCCTGGACAGCGGGGAGCCGGTTCTGGACCGCCGCCGCATCGGCCGTACCCCGGCAGAGCCCGACCATGACCGGGTGTGGTCGTGCTCCTATGTGCGCGTGGAGGACCCCGGCGGCCGGCCGATCGGAGTCATCGCCTCGCTGCTCGACATCACCGACCAGCAGCGCGCCCACACCGAGGCCGAGGCGGGACGACGCAGGCTCGCACTGCTCAGCGAGGCGTCCATCCGGATCGGTTCCAGCCTGGAACTGGAACGCACCGCCCAGGAGCTCGCCGATCTCGCCGTTCCTGGCCTTGCCGACGCGGTCTCCGTCGATGTCCTGGAGTCCCTCGCCCGCGGCGACGATCCCGGCATGGGCCTGGACGGTGGTGTCGCGCTGCGCCGCCTGGGCAAAGCCCCGCTGACCGGCTCCGGGGTCACCGACATTCTCGCCCCGCTCGGCCGCACCCTCGACTTCCCGGCGGCAGCGCCGTACACCCAGGCCCTCTCCAGACGCCAGCCGTTCCTGTTGGCCCGCCTCGACGACGAGGCCATCGCCCCGGCCGCCCGCCACACCAGCAGGCCCGCGCAGCTGGTGGAGCTCGGCGTGCACTCGTTCATGATGGCCCCGCTCTTCGCGCGGGACCTGGTCCTCGGCGTGGCGACCTTCTACCGCACGCGTCCGATCGGCCCCTTCACCTCCGACGACGTGACGCTGGCCGGCGAGCTCGCCGGCCGTGCCGCCCTCAGCATCGACAACGCGCGCCTCTACCACCGCGAACACGACACCGCGCTGACCCTGCAACGGAGCATGCTTCCCCAGCACATCACCCCGCCACCAGGGCTCGAGGTCGCCCACCGGTACCTGCCGGCCAGCGACGTCAACGAGGTCGGCGGCGACTGGTACGACGTGCTGCATCTGCCCGGCGGCAGAGCGGCCCTGCTCATCGGCGACGTCATGGGCCACGGCACCCCGGCCGCCGCGGTGATGGGACGGCTCTCCGCCAGCGTCCGGGCGCTCGCCAGGCTCGACCTCGAACCGGCGGAACTCCTCCGTCAGTTGGAAGCGGCGATCGACGACCTCGCCGAGCCGATGCTCGCCACATTCCTCTACGCCGTGATCGACCTGGCAACAGGTCGCTGCCGCGTCACCCGCGCCGGCCACCCGCCGCCCGCCATCGTCAGCCCCGGAGGCACCGCGGCTCTCCTCGACCTGCCGCCCGGCACCCCGCTCGGCGTCGGCGGCACTCGCTACACCACCACCGAGACCGTCCTGCAACCGGGCAGCCTCCTCGTGCTGTACACAGACGGTCTCATCGAGTCCCGCGGCAGCGACATCGACGAACGCCTCGCCGAACTCACCCATCTCCTCGCCCAGCCATATCCGTCCCTGACCGGACTGTGCGACAGCCTCCTCACGCAACTCGTGCCGGGCTCCGCGGACGACGACATCGCCTTGCTGGTCGCTCGCTTCACCGGCGGCCGAGTCGACCCACAGGGCAGCAGACCTTCGCCCAACCTCCCTTGAACGGCAACGAAATCCGTACCTGAAGCGCCCTGCGGCCATTGATTCAAAAGTTACCGAGGGGTTTTGCTTCAAAAAACATGGTCCGCTCTCTTGCGCGGTGCCGTGCCTGTCCGCAAGGATCTGTGTCCGGCCCGGGCTCGTTCGCCCCGGCCCCCTCACGCCTCCATGTCTGGACGCCTGGCCGCGCACCGGTAACCCCGTGCCGCCAGCCGGTGAACCGCCTGATCCGCGCGGCCGCCCGGATACACCCGTCGAGGCTCTTCGCGCGACCCGGCGTCGCGCCCCTCTCATTCACCTACCCCCAAGGCAAGGCAGAGATGGCACCACTGGCCTCGCGCCGACGACCCCTCACCGCTCCCCACCCGGTGGACGAGGTCCTCCCGATCCCCACCCTCGCGCTGTACGGATTCCAGCACGTCCTGGCGTTCTACGCCGGTGCGGTGCTCGTGCCGGTGATCCTGGGCAACAGCCTCGGACTCTCGCAGCAGGAGCTCGTCTACCTCATCAACGCCGACCTGGTCACCGCCGGCATCGCCACCATCATCCAGGCATGGGGCTTCTGGCGGATCGGGGCCCGGCTGCCGCTCGTCCAGGGGGCGACCTTCACGGCCGTCTCGCCCATGATCGCCATCGGGCAGGGCGCGGGCGGCGGCACCGCCGGGCTGCTGGTGGTGTACGGCGCCGTGATCACCGGCGGAGTCGCCGCCTTCGTCTTCGCCCCCTTCGCCGGGCGCCTCACCGCGTATTTCCCCCCGATCGTCACGGGCACCCTCCTCACGGTCATCGGCATCGTCCTCATCCCGGTGGCGCTCCAGGACGTCGGCGGCGGCTCGGCGCTCCTCGGAGGGCCCCGCTACGGGGACCCCGTCAACCTCGCGTACGCGGGCGGGACCCTCCTCTTCATCCTGCTGGTCATACGGTTCGGCGGTCCGTTCCTGCGCAGTGTCGCGGTCCTGCTCGGACTGGTGGGCGGCACCGCCGTGGCATGGCTGCTCGGCGACGCCGACCTCGGGGCCGTCGACCAGGCCGACTGGCTGGGCGTCAGCACGCCCTTCCATTACGGCCTGCCGCACTTCTCGGTCTTCCCCATGCTGGCGATGGTCGTCGTGATGCTCATCACCATGGTGGAGACCACCGGAGACGTGTACGCCATGGGCGAGATCACCGGCCGGAAGGTCGACGGCGACACGGTCAGCCGTGCGCTGCGGGCCGACGGCGTCGCCACCGTCCTCGGAGGGGTGTTCAACTCCTTCCCGTACGTGGCGTTCGCGGAGAACATCGGTCTCGTACGGATCTCCCGCGTCACCAGCCGCTTCGTCGTGGTCGCGGCCGGCGTTCTCATGATTCTTCTCGGCCTGGTCCCGAAGGCCGGCGCCGTGGTGGCCTCCGTCCCCCACCCGGTGCTCGGCGCGGCGGCCGTCGCGATGTTCGGCATGGTCGCCACCGTCGGCATCCAGATCCTGGGCAAGGTCGACCTGCGGGAGGAACGCAACGCCATCATCCTGGCCGTCAGCCTCGGCGCCGCGATGCTCCCGACGGCCGTCGCGCCCTTCTTCGAACGCATGCCCACCGAGCTGCGGGCCGTCCTGGGCAGCGGAATCACCCTCGGCACGCTGACGGCAGTCCTGCTCAACCTGTTCTTCCACGTCTTCGACAGCCGCCGCAGACGGGACGACATCGACTGGGAAAGCCTGGCCGCGCACGACGACGGGGCGGACCCGCAGACCGCCACGGCCCGCTGACCCGTTCCCGCTCCCCGGAGCCTGTCGCTCCGTGAAGCCGCCCACCGAGGTGATCCGCACGTGTCCCATCCCCCGTTCTCTCCCGCCCAGGCCCGGGCCGCCCGTATCGGCATCGGCCTGACCCCCGAGCAGGTCGTCTCCGCCATGGCGCAGTTGGGGGTGCACCGCCCGGTGGAGATCGTCATGTGCTGGGAGTCGGGGGCGGTGGCGCCTTCGGAGGCCGAACTCTTCGCACTGGCCAGCGCGCTGTGGTGCCCCGTACCGACGCTCATGGCCCGGCAGCCGAGATCCCTGCGCGAGCACCGCCTGGCCCGGCAGTTCAGTGCCGAGCGGCTGGCGCTGCGCATCGGCATGGACGTCCACGAGTACGCCCGCGCCGAGAACGAGCACCGCTGGAACGGAACCGACCGGCAGACCCTGGTGCTGGCGGACGCCCTGGGTCTCGAGCCGGGCGAACTGCTGCGCGTCATCGGAGGGGCGGGCGAACTCGACGGCCTTCTCCGCCAGGCCGTCGAAGGCCGGTGGAAGCAGCACACCGCCCCGCTCGCGCGGCTCGTGGACGCGCCCGAGCGCAGTGTGGCGCAAGCGCTGCGCACCCTGGCCCAGGAGTACGCGAGCTTCAACGAGCGCTACATGGGGCATCTCGTCGCCCGCAACGAGAACGCACGGCTGAAGGAGATCGCCACGGAACGCGCCGCGTGGCTGCACGCCCTGTCGGACCGCTTCCTCCACCTCGTCGGCCACGACACCCGCGGTAGGGCATGATCGGGGGATGTCCGATCGCATCATCGCCGCCTGTGACGGGGCGGCCAAAGGAAACCCCGGCCCGGCCGGATGGGCGTGGGTCATCGCCGACTCCGAGGGCCGCCCCGAGCGCTGGGAGGCAGGCCCGCTGGGTCGCGCCACCAACAACATCGGGGAGCTGACCGCTCTCCAGCGCCTCTTGGAGGACGTGGCGCCCGGGACGGCGCTGGAGGTGCGGATGGACTCGCAGTACGCCATGAAGGCGGTGACGCAGTGGCTGCCGAACTGGAAGCGCAACGGCTGGAAGACGGCCGCGGGCAAGCCCGTCGCCAACCGGGAGCTCGTCGAGCGCATCGACGAGCTGCTGGCCGACCGGGACGTCGAGTTCCGCTACGTTCCGGCCCACCGTGAAGACGGCGACCACCTGAACGCGATCGCCGACCAGGCCGCCAGCGACGCTGCCACCAGCCAGGAACCCGCCGGCACGGCACTGGGCGCCACCGCCATCCCCGTACCCGCGGCGGAACGCACCACTGCGGCGCGTCAGAAGCCCGGAACGGCCGCGCGCAAGGCTTCGCCCAGGAGCGCTTCGGGCTCCGGTTCGCCGGTCATCAAGGCGAAGTTCCGCGGGACCTGCCCGTGCGGGCGGCCGTACGCCGCCGGCGACAAGATCGCCAAGATCGGGACTCGCTGGGGACACCCGGACTGCCGCGACACCGCCCCGGGCGCAGGACCTTCCTGACCGAGGCGGGCCCACCGGGCCGCGGCCGACGCACACCGGCGCCACCAGTCCCTGGTTTAGGAGCGCTTTAACGGGGGCGCGGAGAATGCCGCGTCCCTGCGGACGCTCCGCCGTCCGCCGTCCCGGAAAGCAGGGGGCCTCATGCTGCCCACGTTCCCCATGTCGCGTCAGTGCCCGTACCACCCGCCCTCCGGCTACGACGCGTTGCGTCAGGACGGACCCCTCGCCAAGGTCCGGCTGTACGACGGACGCACCGCCTGGGCCGTCACCGGATATGCGGAGACCCGCCGGCTGCTCGTCGATCCACGGCTGTCCTCCGACCGGTCCCGTCCGGACTTCCCCGTGCTGGTGCCGCGGATGGCCGCCGCCAAGCTGATCGCGCTCGTCGGGATGGACCCGCCCGAGCACGACGTGCAGCGCCGCATGCTCATACCCAGTTTCACCGTCAAGCGGGTCAACTCGCTGCGCCCGGCGATCCGCCGGACCGTCGTGGGCCGCATCGAGGCGCTGCTCGCCAAGGGGCGCCGGGAGGCCGACCTCGTACCCGAGTTCGCGCTGCCCGTGCCGTCCACCGTCATCTGCGAGCTGCTCGGAGTGCCGTACGCGGACCACGAGTTCTTCGAGGAGCAGACCCGGCGGATGCTGCTCGCCACCAGCACGGCCGAGGAGGCGGCCGCGGCGAGCGGCGCGCTGGTCCGGTACTTCGACGAACTCATCGAGGCCCAACTGGACGAGCCCAGCGAGGGGTTGCTCGGCGAGCTCATCACCGACCGGCTCCGGCCGGGCGAGCTGAGCCGGGAGGAGCTGGCCTCCATCGCCATGTTCCTGCTGGTCGCCGGTCACGAGACCACCGCGAACATGATCGCGCTGAGCGTTCTCACCCTCCTCGAACATCCCGAGCAGCTCGACCGGCTCCGCGCCGACGAGAAGGGCGCGGGCGACGCCGTCGAGGAACTCCTGCGGTTCCTGTCGGTCGCCGACGAGCTGCAGCGCGTCGCCGCCGCCGACATCGAGATCGCGGGGCAGGTGATACGGGAGGGCGACGCCGTCTATCTGCCGAACGCCGCCGCCAACCGCACGGCGGAGGTCTTCCCCGACCCGGACGTCCTCGACCTCGGGCGCGGCGCCCGCGGTCATCTTGCCTTCGGGTACGGCATCCACCAGTGCATCGGTCAGAACCTGGCCCGCGCCGAGCTGGAGATCGCCCTGTACGAACTGGCCGTACGGCTCCCGGGGCTGCGGCTCGCCGAACCGGTGGAGCAGCTCGGCACCAAGCCGGGCGGCTCGGTGCAGGGGATCCTCCGGCTGCCCGTCGTCTGGTAGGCGGCCACGGAGCGGCGGGCACGGGGGGACCTCCCTCCCGCGCCCGCCGCTTCCGTGTCTCAGGCCGCCGGGACCTGCTCCTCCATGAAGCGGGCCACCGCCGCCGGGGTCGGGTAGTCGAACAACAGCACGGGCGGCAGCAGCAGGCCGGTCGCCTCGCAGAGCCGGTTGCGGACCTCCAGCGCGGTGAACGAGGAGAACCCGATGTCGAGGAAGTTGTCCTCGGCGTCGATCAGTTCGGGCGAGGCATGCCCGAGCACGTCTGCCGCGTGGACCCGCACCAGCTCCAGGAAGGACGCCTCCTCGGGCAGGGTGGCCGCAGTGACCTCGCCCGCCGCGACCCCGGCAGTCACGACCCCGGCAGTCACGACCTCGGCCGCCGCGTCCGGCGTGCCGCCCGCGCGCACCGCGGGTCCCGGTGCCGGCGCCGTGCGGGCCGGCCACCAGTACGGGACGTGCTCGAACGGGTACGTCGGCAGGTCCGCGCCCGCCCCGACCCCCGCCGGGCCGCCGTACCACTCCCGCCAGTCCACCTCCGCGCCCGCCACGTGCAGCCGCGACAGCGCCCCGGCCAGCGAGACCTCCGCCGGGCGGTCGCGCACCAGAGCGGGCACCACCACGGGGACGGCCGCCCCGGCCGGCAGCGCCGCGGACACCATCGGGGTCAGGACCGCGTCCGGGCCGACCTCCACGAAAGCCGTGACGCCCGCCTCGTGCAACGCACCAAGCGCCGCGCCGAAGCGCACGGGGGAGCGCAGCTGGTCGGCCCAGTACTCGGGCCGGCGCAGCTCCTCGAACTCCACCGGCCGACCGGTCAGATCGGAGACGATGCGCAGCGCCGGCGGCCGGAACCGCAGCCCGCCCACCACCCGGCGCAGCGGCTCCAGGGCGCCGTCCATGTGGTGGGAGTGGAAGGCGTGGCTGACCCGCAGCCTGCTGGTCCGCCGTCGCCACACCGTGAGCGCCGCGGCGATCTCCGACACGGCCTCCGCGTCGCCCGACACCACCACCGACGTGGGCCCGTTGACCGCGGCCAGGCCCACCCGGCCGTCGTACTCGCCGAGCAGGGCCCGTACCTCCTGCTCGGACGCCTCGCAGGCCAGCATCGCGCCGCCGGCCGGCTGTTCCTGCATCAGCCGGCCGCGCGCCGCCACCAGCGTGGCCGCGTCCTCCAGCGGGAGCAGCCCGGCCGCCACCGCCGCCGTGAGGCCGCCGATGGAATGCCCGGCCACCCAGTCCGGCTCCGGGAGCAGCGTCCCCAACTGCCGGAACAGCGCCAACTCCAGGGCGAACAGGGCGGGCTGAGCGAACTCGGTCCGCTCCAGCAGCGCGGCCTCCGCACTGCCCTCGTCCGCCAGCAGCACCGGCAGCAGCGGCCGGCCCAGCGGCGTGTCGAACGCGGCGACCACCTCGTCCAGCGCCGCCCGGAACACCGGCCTGCTCTCGTACAACTCCCGCCCCATCGCGGCACGATGACTGCCCTGCCCGGTGAACAGGAACCCCGTCACAGGACGTTCGCCCGAACTGCCCCGCACCACCCGCCCGTTCGGCCGACCCGCCGCCAGATCAGCCAGCGCCGCCCGGACCCCGTCGCGGTCGCCCGGGAGCACCGCCGCCCGATGCCGCAGATGCCCGCGACCGCACGCGAGCGCGCGTCCGACCTCGCTGTCGGACCGGTCGGAGGCCGGATCCGCGCCCGGGGCTCCCCACTCGTCCAGGCGCGCCAGCAGCCGCCCGGCCTGTGCCCGAAGCGCCTGTTCCGTACGCGCCGACAACAGCCACGGCGCCGGTACGTCGGGAGCCCCAGCCGGCGCTTCCCCGGCGGTCTCCGCAGGCGCCTGCTCCAGGATCACATGGGCGTTGGTACCGCTGATCCCGAACGAGGACACCCCCGCCCGGCGCGGCCGATTCCGGTCCGGCCACGGTACCGTCTCCGTCAGCAGCTCCACCGCCCCCGCCGACCAGTCGACGTGCGGAGTCGGCTCGTCCACATGCAGGGTGCACGGCAGCACGCCGTGCCGCATCGCCTCCACCATTTTGATCACCCCGGCGACTCCGGCGGCCGCCTGCGTGTGCCCGATGTTCGACTTGAGCGAGCCCAGGAGCAGCGGCTCGCCCGCAGGCCGGCCCTGCCCGTACGCGGCCAGCAGCGCCCGCGCCTCGATCGGATCGCCCAGCCGGGTGCCCGTACCGTGCGCCTCGACCACGTCGACCTGCTGCGGCGCCAGCCGCGCCGAGGCCAGCGCCTGCGCGATCACACGTTCCTGGGTGGGCCCGTTGGGCGCGGTCAACCCGTTGCTCGCCCCGTCCTGATTGACCGCCGAACCGCGCAGCAGCGCCAGGATCCGGCGCCCGTTGCGCCGGGCGTCGGACAGCCTCTCCAGCAGCACAACGCCCACGCCCTCGGAGAACCCGGTCCCGTCGGCCGCCGCAGCGAACGCCTTGCACCGCGCGTCCGGCGACAGCCCGCGCTGCCGGCTGAACTCCACGAGCAGCTGCGGCGTCGCCATCACGGTCACCCCGCCCGCCAGCGCCAGATCGCACTCGCCGCCGCGCAGCGCCTGCGCCGCCAGATGCATCGCCACCAGCGAGGACGAGCAGGCCGTGTCGAGCGTCACGGCCGGTCCCTCGAGCCCCAGGTGGTAGGCGACCCGCCCGGACGCCACGCTGGTCGCGTTGCCGGTCATCAGATGCCCCTCGTACCCGTCGGGCACCTCCGCGGGCGGCGGCACGTACGCCTGCGAGACGACCCCCGCGAACACGCCGGTCCGGCTGCCGCGCAGCGAGGACGGCGCGATCCCGGCGCGCTCGAACGTCTCCCACGCCACCTCCAGCAGCAGTCGCTGCTGCGGGTCGGTGGCGATCGCCTCACGCGGCCCCATCCCGAAGAACGCCGCGTCGAACCCGGCCGCCTCGTACAGGAAGCCGCCCTCCCGCGTGTACGTCGTCCCAGGCCGGTCCGGGTCCGGGTCGTACAGCGCGTCCAGGTCCCAGCCCCGGTCCACCGGCAGCCCGGAGACGGCGTCACGTTCCTCCGCCACCAGCCGCCACAGCGCCTCGGGGGAGTCCGCGCCGCCCGGGAAGCGGCAGCCCGTCGCCACGATCGCGATCGGCTCGTGGCTCCTGTCCTCCAGCTCACGGATCCGCCGCTTGGCCTGCTTCAGATCGGCGGTCGCCCGCTTCAGGTAGTCGCGGAGCTTCTCCTCGTTGCTCATCGCCGTCGCACTCTCTCCGTTCAGCGTTTCAGGAGGCATCGAATTCCCCGTCCAGTTCTCCGTCGAGCTCCCCGTCCAGCGCGGCGAACAGCTCCTCGTCGGTGGCGTCCGACAGATCGGGCGACCCGGCCGTGTCGGAGCCGTCGAAGGAGCCCGCCGGAGCGGCCTCCTCCTCCCAGCGCCACAGCGCGGCCCGCAGCCGCTCCCGCAGCACCGGGAAGTCCGGGCTGTCGACGGTCACCGAGGCCAGCAACCGGTCCAGATCGGCGGCCGGATCCGCCGGCGCGAGGAGACCGAGCAGCCGTCCGGCCAGCGACTGCGGCGTCGGGAAGTCGAACACCAGCGTCGTCGGCAGCCGAAGCCCGGTCGCCGCGGCGATCCGGTTGCGCAGCTCCACCGACGTCAGCGAGTCGAAGCCGATCTCCTTGAACGCCCGGTCCGCCGCGATCCCGTCGGCCGCCGCATGCCCAAGCACCGCCGCCACCTGGTCGCGCACCAGCGTCAGCAGCACCCGTTCGCGCTCCGGCCCCGGCAGCGCCGCCAGTCGGTCCGCCAGGCTCTGCGCCGACACCGGCGCCGCCTGCGCGGCCCGTCGGACGACCGGCCCGCGCACCAGCCCGCGCAGCACCGCCGGCACCCCCTCCGCGCCCGTCCGGGCGCGCAGCCCGGCCAGGTCCAGCGGGGCCGGCACCAGCACAGGCCGCCCCGCGTCCAGCGCCGCGTCGAGGAGCGCCATGCCCTCGGGCACCGACATCGCGACCAGACCGCCCCGGCCGATCCGCGCCAGGTCCGCCTCGGCCAGATGACCGGTCATCCCGCTCGCGTCCTGCCACATGCCCCAGGCCAGCGACGCGGCCGGCAGACCGAGCCGTCGCCGATGGCCGGCGAGCGCGTCCAGGAAGACGTTCGCCGCCGCGTAGTTGGCCTGCCCCGCCCCGCCGAGCTGACCGGAGGCGGAGGAGAACAGCACGAAGGACGACAGGTCGAGATCGCGGGTCAGCTCGTGCAGATGCCAGGCCGCGTCCACCTTCGGCCGCAGCACGGCCTCCGTCTTCTCCGCCGTCAGCGACCCGAGGACCCCGTCGTCGAGCACCCCCGCCGCATGGACGACGTCCGTCAGCGGATGCGCCGGATCGATCGAGCCGAGCAGGGCGGCCAGCGCCGAGCGGTCCGCCGTGTCGCACGCCGCGATCCGCACCCGCGCGCCCAGCGCCTCCAGTTCCTCCGCCAGCTCCCGAGCCCCGGGCGCCTCCGGCCCCCGGCGGCCGGTCAGCAGCAGATGCCGCACACCGCGCGCGGTCACCAGATGCCGGGCCAGCGCCGACCCGAGCGTGCCGGTGCCGCCGGTGATCAGCACCGTCCCGTCGGGCGACGGCGCCGGCAGGGTGAGGACCACCTTGCCGACCTGCCGCGCCTGGGAGAACCAGCGGAACGCCTCCGGCGCCCGGCCCACCTCCCACGTGGTCACCGGCAGCGGCTCCAGCACCCCCTGCTCGAAGAGTTCCAGCACGGAGGCCAGTACCGCGCCCACCGTGTCCGGATCCATGTCCAGCAGCTCGAACGGGCGGTACGCGACACCCGGCCGTACGGCGGCCACCGCGTCCGGGTCCCGCAGGTCGGCGATGCCCATCTCCACGAACCGCCCACCCGGCCCGAGCAGCCGCAGCGACGCGTCGACGAACTCGCCGGTGAGCGAGTTCAGCACCACGTCCACCCCGTCACCGCCGGTGGCGGCACGGACGGACTCCTCGAAGCCGGTCGTACGGGAGGAGGCCAGCCGGTCCCCGGCGACGCCGAGCGCCCGCAGGGCGCCCCACTTGGCGGCACTGGCCGTCGCGAACACCTCGGCCCCCAGGTGCCGGGCCAGTTGCAGCGCCGCCAGCCCGACGCCGCCCGCGGCGGAGTGGATCAACACCCGCTCCCCGGCCTTCAGGCCGGCCAGCTCGACAAGACCGTAGTACGCCGTGGTGAACACCGCGGGGACACCGGCCGCCTGCGCGAACGACCAGCCGTCCGGGATCCTGGCGATCAGCCGCCGATCGGCCACCGCCACCGGACCCACCGCCCCGGGCACGAGCCCGAACACCCGGTCGCCGACGGCGAGATCGTCCACCCCCGGTCCGGTCTCCAGGACCGTGCCGGCCGCCTCCGTCCCGAGCGGCGCCCCGACGGGCACCATGCCCAGCGCGGTCAGCACGTCCCGGAAGTTCAGCCCGGCCGCCCGCACGGCGATCCGCACCTGGCCCTCGGCCAGGTCGGCCCGCGCCTCCGGGTGCGGAGCGGCGTACAGGTCGTCCGGCGAACCGCCAGGCGTCGCAAGCCGCCACGGCCCGCCCTCGGCGGGCGGCGCGAGCCGCGGGCCGACGGTCACGGGCGCCAGCCGCGGTACGAGAACCCGGCCGTCCCGCAGCGCGAACTGCGGCTCCCCGGTGGCCACGGCCGCGTCCAGCACCCTGCGGGAGGCCGAGTCGGCGTCCGCGTCGTCGATGTCGGCCAGCACGATCCTGCCCGGGTTCTCCGTCGCGGCGGATCGCACCAGGCCCCACAGCGGGGCCGCGGCGAGATCCGGCACGTCACCGGGGCCGACGGCCACGGCCCGCCGGGTGAGCACCAACAGGCGCTCCTCCGCGTCCCGTTCGACCCATTCCTGAAGCCGGGCGAGCACATCCGCCACGGCGGCGCGGACCGCCTCGGGAGCGAAGCCGTCGTACGGGCCGGTGGCGTCGAGCAGCTCGTACGGGACGGGGGCGGCACCGGCGGACGGCCAGGGCTCGGCGAGCTCCGACCACACCGGCTCGTACAGCGACCGCTCCCCGGACGGACGCGGCCCCGAATTCAACTGTCCGGGCGCCACAGGCCGGAGGGTCAGCGCGTCGACCGACAGCACGGGCGCGCCGGTGGGGTCGGCGACCGACACGGCCACCGAGTCCTCGCCACCGGAGCCCGGCGCGACCGTGACGCGCAGCGCGGTCGCGGACGTCGCCAGGAGCGAGACGCCGCTGAAGGAGAACGGCAGGCGCACCCCGTCGCCGAGGAACTCGCCCAGCCCCATGGTGTGGAGCGCGGAGTCGAGCAGCGCCGGGTGCAGCGTGAACCGGGCCGCCTCGTCGTGGTGTTCCGGCGCGAGCGCGACCTCGCCATGAATGGTGTCGCCGGCGCGCCAGGCCGCGCTCAGATTCTGGAAGGCGGGTCCGTACTCGTAGCCGAGTGCGGCCAGCTCCTCGTACAACTCGCTCACGTCGATCGGGTCGGCGCCGGTGGGCGGCCAGACGGCGTCGGGCACGGACTGCGTGTCGTGCGCGTCGTGATCCGCCGGGGCCAGGACGCCGGAGGCGTGCCGGGTCCAGGGCTCGGGCTCGTCCCCAGGGCCTGTGTCAGGGCGGGAGTGCACCGCGATCCGCCGCAGGCCGGACTCGTCCGGGGCCTGTACGGACACCTGGACCCTGATGCTGCCGCGCTCGGGCACGAACAGCGGTGATTCCAGGGTCAGTTCGTCGACCCGGTTGGTCTCCACCCGTTGCGCGGCCCGCAGGGTCAGCTCCAGGAGCGCGGTGGCGGGGAGCAGCGCGGTGCCGTTCACGGCGTGATCGGCGAGCCAGGCGTGCGAGGCGGCCGAGATCCGTCCGGTGAGCAGGAGCGCGTCCCCGTCGGCGAGGGTCGTGACCGCCGTGAGGAACGGGTGATCGGTGGCGTCCAGGCCGAGGCTGCCGGCGTCGCTGTGTGCGGCGGGGCCCTCGAGCCAGTAGCGGTGGTGTTGGAAGGGGTAGGTGGGGAGGTCGGTGGGGGGTGTGGTGGTGGTCGGGGTGGGTGTGGTGTGCCAGGTGAGGGGTGTGCCGTGGGTGTGGAGTTGGGCGAGGCCTTGGTGGAAGCGGGTGAGGGTGCCTTCGTTGCGGCGGAGGGTGCCGGTGATGAGGGGGGTGGTGGGGAGGGCCTCGTGGGTTTCGACGGTGTCTTGGATGGCGGTGGTGAGGGTGGGGTGGGGGCTGGCTTCGATGTAGGTGGTGTGGCCGGTGGCGATGAGGTTCTGGAGGGTGGGGTGGAAGAGGACGGGGTTGGCGAGGTTCTGGTACCAGTACTCCGCGGCGAGGGTGGCGGTGTCGACGAGGCCGCCGGTGAGGGTCGAGTGGAAGGCCGTGGTCGACGAGGTGGGGTTGATGCCCGCCAGGACTTCGAGGAGTTGGTCGTGGAGGGTGTGGACGTGGGGGGTGTGGGAGGCGTAGTCGACGTCGATGGTGCGGGCTCGGATGTCCTGGTTCTTGAGCGTGGTGACGAGCTGGTTCAGTTGGTCGGGGTTGCCGGCGATGACGGTGGAGTTGGGGCCGTTGTGGGCGGCGATGTGGAGGTCGTCGTAGTCGGTGAGGTGAGTGGCTGTGTC